>DASZWE010000357.1:0-12965 GCA_035546735.1 Puia sp. | reverse complement strand
GGCATTCAGCCCCAATGTATAGGATATCATCAGGTGATGGGCATAATATCTTTCTTTCAATTGAGGGACCTCCTCCCCCGTGCCATATCCTATCCAGGGCGACACGCGTATAAGCTCCCAGGCGCATTGCCAGCGGGCCATCCGGGGCTCGGGGTCCAGTATCGCGCCCGTATCGGATCGCAGGTCCTGTTTCAGCTGTACCAGATACCGGGAATGAAGATGACTGTTCCGCCACACCACCAGCAACGACATCAGGGTCAGGGAAAAGATGCCGGTAAACAACCTCCACCGCAGCCGGCCCTTCACCAGGAAGATAGGTATCATCAGGTTGACGATCACCACCGTCGCAATACCGACGGCCCGGGACGCCAGTTGAAAAATGGTAAAAAGACACACCAGCATCGCCAGGCTATACCCCAGCTGCGCCAGCTTCTCCCCCGCCCTGGACTGTTTCCCTCCGACCCCGGTCGCCGTCCCTACAGCCCCCCGGAACAGCCTCTCCGCAAACACCGCTACCGACAGCGCAAGATAAGCCGAGTAATAGGTGGCATGCAGGTTGATAGGATAGGAGAACGCATGGTTCATATGCGGCTTGGTGAACAATGCGCTCAAAGGTTCTCCATGGGAATAAATATTGTATAGCGTGACGCCGTAGAGGTACACAGCCGTAAAAAGACAGGAAAAAGCAAACGCCTTCAGCAGCCTGGACCGATACCATTGCCAGTCCAGCCGGGAAAACCAGACGATGAGCGGGAAAAGCAGCAGGGCCAGCTGATGCTCCCATTCAGGCCACGCCTCCGCAGGTCTTGCCGTACGCAAAGTACCCGCCATCGTCAGCAGATACAACGCCGCACTCATCCATCCCAGCCATCGGAAAGACCAGCTCATGTCCGCCCTCCTCAGATGGATCAGCGTATGCAACAGCAATATGATCAATGCCAGCTCGCTGAAGATCCTGTCAAAAGGCAGGGTCGTCACAAACACCAGCAACAGATAATAGCTGATCCTACCCACGGGTGTATCTTCTATATAAAATATTTCTCTCATTGCGGGCAAATCTTTTCTGACCTTCGGTCGAACCGCCCGTGGCGGTTAAGCTCTGTATAATAAATTGTTCGTAGCGTGCGATGACATCCGGCCAGTTGAAATCCTTCATGACCCGCACCCTGTTCTCTCTTTTCATATCCGCAACAGGCAGCCCCACCGGCAACCCATCCGCCACACGGGTGACATCCTCCGCATTCGTAAAGTACAAGGCATTCCCTTCCAGCACCTGTCTGTTAAAGGGATTTTCGTGTGCAACGATCAATGCTTCGCTGGCCATCGCTTCCAGCAGGGACGGATTGGTCCCACCCGAACTATGCCCATGAAAATACAAATGACAAAAGGATCGCAGACAATGCGTTTTCCAATTGTCATAAATACCCCCTGTAAAAATGATCCGGCTATCTTCACTGAACTTATCCCGCAGATACTTTCCGAACTTGTTGACAGTATCCCCTACCATCAGCAGAGGCATTGTGGTGCTGCTCTTCGCATATCCATCCAGGATGATCTCTATGTTGTTCTCGGGCTCCATGCGGGCCATCAGCAGCAGGTAATTCCCCGGAGGCATCCCATACGGCCTCAGCACACCCGGATCGGCTGTACCGAACAGCTCGGCCCCATAGGCGATATATTCGGCGTGAATATGGTACTTCTCCCGGAAATAGTTTTGGATGACAGGATGGTCGGCAATAAAGAAATGACTGTATTTCACCGCCAGCTTTTCCGCATACAAAAGAAATTTCCTGATCCGTGGAGAATACTTCGTACGCTGCCACTCCAGCCCATCCAGATGGTAGATGATGGTAGTGCCCGAAGGAAAAAGAAAGCCCCAGACAGTGCTGCTTGTATATCCCAGCTGCAGGATCACATCGAAATGCTGCTTCCGGGCGTCGACGAGACAGTTCAGATCATAGATAAATTGCCCCGCGCTGCCTAACAAATATTCCGGATCATAGCAATGCCGGATCTTCACTCCCTTCCACTCCTTTTCCCGGTACGGATGATTATGAGAGTTATATACCGTCACCTCATACCCCGCCTGTACCAGCCCGGGTGCAAGATATTCGGCCAATTGCTCAAAACCACCATAATGGTTGGGTATGCCTCTGGTCCCCATAATGGCAATACGAAAACTCATAGGACCTCCAGTATTTGATCATAAGCCCGTGCTATACAGGCAGCCGCCCTGTTCCAGGTATAGTCCGTCAATATCTTTTCCCGCAGCCCGGGACGAAAATGCGATCGCGCAGCGTGGTCTACCGCCCGGAAGATGGATTCAGGACTGGAAGGATCACAGTAAAAAGCATGGTCCCCATAATATTCACGGGTATAGCCCTTATCCGTGATCACAATATTACAACCCATGGCGCCCGCCTCGAGAGAGGACAGACCACAAGTCTCGAACCAGCTGGGCAGAATATGGACCTTTGCCTTCTGATAATATTTTACCAGCTCCTCTTGTGGAGTATAGTCGATGAATTGTATGTTCGATGCGGCGATCTTTCGACATTGATGATAATAGGCGGAATGACCCGGTGCATGATCTCCGATGATCAGCAGCTTATACAGTGTATTGTTCAGCGCCTTGATGAGATTCAGCTGGTTCTTGATCCCTTCTATCCGGGCGACGCAGATCACCAGCTTGTCGTCCTTCTCCTGGCTGTCGTCGAAATGGAAGATCTCCGCATCCGCCCCATTCGGCACAGGGATACAGCCAATGGAACAATGATACTGCTGTACCAGCCGCTTGTATTCCATCACGGACCCGGAGAACACGAGGGCCGCCCTGTCAAGGATCTCCCGAACGCTCCGCTGCTGCCCCTTCCATAAATAGGCCTTCGATATCAGTTTGTCCCTCCCCTGCAAATACCGCCCCATCGTCTTCAGATATTCAATGGCATCCGCGGACAAGAGTTTACATACCAATCCGGAAATACCCCTCCGGTGCCGCTTGTCGTACCCGCTATAATCGATCAGCAACGTACTGACGACAAAAGGCCTGCCCGACTTCCGGATATGATACAGCATATCGGCCGGCCGGATGATATTGAAAAAATGCAGCAGGTCATATCGTGTATAATCTATCTTTTCGTGGGTCAATCGGATATCGACACGTATTCCCAGCTCCTCCAGATGACGCGCCGTCTGCAATACCTGGAATGTATCTCCACCCTTGACGGTATACAGAGTAGACCTTGCTATGAACACTACTTCCATAATCCTATTTTGGAAATGAAGAAAAGACGCATCGTGCTGGAAATAACACGAAGGTCCATTGGCAAAGATGCATTACGTACATAAAAAGTATCCCATTGATACCTGGAAAAAAGGATCTTGATATCCATATCCCCTCCATGATACCCTTTCACTTGCGACAAACCGGTGATTCCGGGCTTTACATAATTCCGGAAGTTATGACCCGGCACCAGCATGCTTATCCGCTGATCATCGGTCAACATATAGGGTCTCGGCCCTACCAGGCTCATCGACCCCCATGCCACATTAAGGAACTGCGGCAGCTCATCCAAATGTGTAGTGCGCAGCAATTTTCCAAACCGCGTAATACGTTCGTCATTCTCCACACAGGGACGCTCATCCGCATAGGGATTGACCACCATCGTCCGGAACTTATAACAGGTAAATATCTTTCCACCCCTGCCGATCCTTTTTTGTAAAAATAAGATGGGGCCTCTCGAGTCCAGCTTTATCAGCACCGCTATCAGGGGCGACAGCCAGCTGAGTATACCCGCTATTACCAGCAAGCTACAGGTGAGATCCATTCCCCTTTTGGTCAGCAAATAGCTCCTTTTCAGTACTCCCGGAGCCTGCCGGCCCTTCAGGTCGCCGGGAACAGGCAATTCCAACGTACGGTAGGGTATATTTTCGGCTTTCAACATCGTTTAATAGTTCAGTCGCGTTATTGTCGCAATTCGCAACATATTAGAGTTCAAACGCAGCCGGAAATGTCCCGGTTGCCCCCGTTCGACCATTTTATTTGCACACGAACCAGTTCCGGCAGTTCATCCATAACCGGGCCATTGGCAAGCAACCCCTCCCCCCTATCCGCCGTTTTAACCACTATGCCGTTGCACCCAAGCATACTGAAAGTACTTGCTTACTTTGACCTGTTCAACTATCCGTTATCCCTCGAGGAAATTCAATTCTTCCTCGATAGGGAGACGCATGGATCCTGCCTGGCAAAGGAGCTGGACACACTCCAGGCCGAAAAACACCTGTATAAGCTCGGACGGTTCTATTCGTTAAAGAACGACCCCAGGCTCGCGCTCAGAAGGATCAAAGGCAACCAGCATGCAGACCAACTACTCATCATCGCTGACAAAATATCCCACTTCCTTTACCAGTTCCCTTATGTACGGGGTATAGGCATCTCAGGCTCCCTGTCCAAACACTTTGCGGATGAGGACGCCGACATCGACTACTTTGTTATCACCAAACGCAATCGGTTGTGGATTGCCCGCACCATGATGCACCTGTATAAAAAATGGAGCTTTCTCAGGGGCCATCAGCACTGGTATTGCATGAATTACTTTATAGACGAAGAAGCCCTGGAAATAGAAGAAAAGAACATCTTCACCGCCACAGAGCTGATCACCCTCCTGCCCGCATGCGGCAACGGCGGCCTGGTAAGATTCTTCGACGCCAACAATTGGGTGACATCCTTCCTCCCTCATTATAAGGACCGCCCCGCTACGACGCCCTCTAATCCTCCGGCCGGATTCTGGAAACGCACGCTGGAAAAAGTACTGAACGGTCGCGCGGGGGACAGGCTCGATGATTTCTTCTGCCGCCTGACATCCAGCCGCTGGAATAAAAAAGAAAAAAGAGGCGCCCTGGACGGCAAAGGACAACGCATGTCCCTGCATACAGGCAAACATTTCTCACGCCCCAACCCCGGGATGCTCCAAAAAAGGATCCTCGACGCCTATGCCGACAAACTTAAAGGCCTGGGCCTTCAGGCGGAACCCGTCAAAGTATGATCACCCTTTCTTCCGAAAACTAATTATGTAGTAGTCTCCCACATACTTCCACGGCCACACTCCCTTCCACCTGTCCTCCCATCGGCACAGCCGCTGATACCATCCCGGATACCGCTCCGCAAAATGCCCGATATAGCTGGGCGGCACCATCGTACACAACCCCTCCAGACCCAGCAGCTCATACCCATCACCCAGCTCCTTTATCACATAACCCGGCGAATAATACCAGCAACGGAAATAATACCCCTCCACATGACTAAGGGCCCCCTTGCTGCTGAACCAACTGGACCACCGCCGCGTGGCCGTTCTGAACTTACCCTTGAAGATCAGCAGACCTTCCCAAAGCGAGAACTTCGGCAATATCGCCAGGGTCACCTGCCCCCCGGGCTTCAACAACTGGTCAAAGCTCCGCAGCACCTTCCCCAGCTGATCCGTACAATTCAATCCTGCAAAATTTGAAAAGATGAGGTCGTAAGGCCCCCGCTCACGCAGCAACGCCAGCTCCGTAAAAGAACATAATTCCCGGCTGACCCTGCCCGTTGACCCCGTCCCGTCCATTAGCCCCGTTCCCTCCACCTTCTTCCATAATGCTTCTTGCATCCCCCGGGAGATATCCGTGGCATGGACCCGATATCCCTTCCGGGCAAAAAAGATCGCATCCTCTCCCGTCCCTGCATTCAGCTCCAGAATGGAACTACCCTCCGGCAAATGACGCAGCACATGATCCCGCACCCGCTTCCGCTTGTACGAGATAATGGTATTGCCGGCATCCAGCGCATCGAAGACCAGCGCCTGTTGACTGAACGCGCGGGCAGCAGCCTGCTCATTGATCATAATTTTTCGAGTTTACTAAGTTTTATCCGCCACAACAATGAAATAGGTCCATACCAAATAATTGACAACGCCTGCCGCATGGTTTTACGCGTAACAGCCGCCGGCCGCGCCACCATCCTTCTTATCTGCCGCCACGCCAGATGCCAGCGGTAAGACAAATGCACATAACGATGCAATTGTTTATAGAATGCCGGATGATAGGTATTACGGAACATGACCTTCAGCTCATCCGAATCCGTCCAGTTGGACTTATGCTGAAGTTCCGCCTTCACCCTTTCATAAAAAGGCGTGCCAGGCAACGGATACGAAACGGAAATGCCCAGACTGTCGGGTAGCAACCGGTTGATCATTCGAATGGTCTTCCGTATATCCTCCTTCGTCTCCCCCGGATAACCAAACTGTATAAAGAAAGACGGCCGTATACCATACTCCCTCAACAGTCCCGTCGCCTCATGTATCTGCTCTACGCTCGTCCCCTTGTCCATCGCATCCAGTATCTTCTGCGACCCGCTCTCGGCGCCCATCCAGGAATTCTCACACCCCGCACGCGCCAGCGCCGCCACATAGTTCTCCTGTAACAGCAGGTCCGCCCTGGATTGTATCTTAAATCGGAATCGAAGTCCCGCCTCTTCCACCAGATCGGCAAATTCGTTTACCCACTCGGGCTTCAATCCGAAAATATCGTCGCAGAACCAGATGTGGTCAAAATGATACCGCTCCTTCAGCCACCTGATCTCCCGTACCACATGCCGCGGACTCCGCGCATTGTACCGATTGCCATAAATGGGCTTCGCGCACCAATTGCACTTGAAAGGACATCCCCTCGTAGTACTGACATTGAGAGAAAAATAACCATGATGTTCCAGGTGAATAGCTCTGTATGTATTCATATCCACCAGGTCCCAGGCTGGCAACGGCAACACATCCAGGTCCCGCATCACAGGCCGGGGCGGCGTTTTCATCACGACCCCATCTTTCAAATAGGTTAATCCCTTAATTTCAGAAAAATCGCCCGTTCCTTCCCGCACAGCCCCGGCTCTCTCCCCTACAGCACGCACAGCCCCCACCACTTCCAGCAGCGTCTGCTCCCCCTCGCCCATCAGCACAAAATCCGCCCCCCTCCGTAAATAGTCTTCATAATGATCCGTCGAATCCGAGCTGGACACGATCACCGTACACCCATATTCCCTGGCCAGCCCGATCATCCGGTGAGCGGCTTCCCGCATATTCGTAAGACACATCTTCGTCAGATAGTTGAACCCGTCGTCATAAACGACAAAAAAGTTTGGTCTGGCAGCCTTCAGCCGCGCTACCACTTCGTCCGGGTCATCGACAAACATCGTATCGAAGAGAGATACCTCGTACCCGCGCTCGCGCATCAGCGCCGCGGCGCCCACCGTAGCCAACGGGGGATAAGGCTGACCCGTCGCCCATTGCTTGGGGTCATACCGCATAAAATAGGAATGAGAGAAAAGTATCTTATTCATACTAATTCCTTTTGACTTTTCGATAAATAGTATACCCGTACATACAGGTATCGACCCGATAATCCGTATCCACCATCTGCTGTATCCATGACCGCATCCCGCCGCTTATCTTCTCTCGGCCTTGTATATATAATAGACTTCCCATGCAATAATGCTGTTTTCAAACTCAGCCAACGGGCTCAGCTTATAATAATTACCTCCATCCCGACAGGGCAGACTGTCGGTGGATAGCTGACGGTTGGATACAAGAATAAAATCTTTCCAGTCCCTGATATGGGAGGCGCCTTTCATCTCATCCTGTATGGTCCTCCGCTGCACCGGGAACCACGATCTTTTCCACGTGAGATAGCTTCCTACCTGGTCGATATCCAGATAATATACTTTCTTATCCATGTATGCGCACAACATAGGCCCCGCTATACATCCATCTACAGCCAGATGCCGCTCCGGCAGCTCCTCGAGATAAGCCGCCGCATTCTTGCCCTCCGAAAAAGGATATAACAGGTCTTCCGACAAAGCATACACCCCGATGACAGCATGCAGACACAGCACGGAGTATAGCATAGCCTTTAGCGGTAGCGATAAACCCGCCAACCCGCCTTTCATCCACGCCGCCGCTAAAAAATACACATACACCATACCAAAATATCGCGACGCCGTAAAATTCGTGACCACAAAAAAGAACAGCAGCGGCAAAAGACTGCTGTAATAAAATATCAGTGCCTTGCGACTATCCCGAAGCACGGCCCCGGGAAAGATCAGCAGGATCGTGAACAACAGACCCCACACCGGCGAAGGTACACGACCTTCATTGAGCCAGTAGCTATTCCAGAAATGTCCCCGGGACCAGTCGGGTATGGGCAGCCAGCCTTTTACCAGACCCCGGAGCGAAAAAAAGAAGTTCTCTCCATGCCACCATCGCGACGGTCCGAACTGAAAAAAATTATCCTCCGCAGGGGTCTGGAACTGTACCACGGCAAGGACCACTCCCAGCAGCACCATCCCGCTAAAAAGCAGGAACTTCCTCGTTCGCCATAGCCCGCTCCGGTAATAAGAAGGCAAAAGAGAAAGATATATCCCAATGCTGGCGAAAGTAAAGAAGAGGTGCATATTACACATCAGGAGTATAATGCCTCCCGAATACAGCAGGTTCTTGTCAGGCCGCTCCAGCAGGACAAGCGCCACGAACAAAAGACAAATGCCCGGACCATAGTTCCTGCTCAGCACATTGTATTCAAATAAAAAATAGTACCCGGTCAATATCAGCAGCTTCATAACCAGGCTGAAAGGTGCATATCGCAGCAGGATATAGGCAGCCAGGCTCGTCAGCAGGAGATGGAAGATCTGCATTCCTGCATAATGGGGGGTGATAAAGTGGGTGATAAAATAGAGGCAGGCGTTCCACAATCGCGGGTGACCGTCATAACGCATATTCCAATACATCGAGCTCAGCGAATCGCTGTCCCGCCCCACAAGGAAATGCTGCACCTCATCCAGGAACAGCTCATGATAATACAGCCCCGCCGCACTGACGATGACGAACACCGCCAATATGGGAAGAATTTTTGACAAGGGCAGCCTGGAGGTCACAGGTATCATGGTTTCAAATTCGTCGTCGGTGAAAGGTGGAGATAGCATACACATTTTACACAGGTGTCATTCGTTGCCATATCCAGGTTCCGGCGCCAGTCGATGGCCTCGGGACTGTTCAGGATATCCATCAGCGAACCCTCCCGGATATTCCCCATGCCAGGCATGAAGAAGCAGGGACGCACGGTACCGTCCGCCTCCACGACAACGGACACCCACGGCGCATTGCACCGCTTGTAGGGATAAGGTGACAGCCCATGGGCAGCCATATAATGCTGCCCTATTTTCCGTAGCTTGTCGGGGCTCTCGGCAATAAACCCTTTTTCAAAAAGGGGAGCATAATTCTGTATGATCTCTTCTATCACAGCCAACACTTCGGGGATCTCCACCCTCGAAGGAAGTATTTCTTGTTGTCGCGACTCATCCCATGGATTGGCCCGGTTGAATGCTTCGCTGGTCACATCCGCGGGCAAAAAACTTATCTGGTCCAGCCCGATGGCACACGCCGCATCGATAATATCCGGCCAATGCCGGAAATTGAGCCGGTGTATCACCGTTCGTCCCGTCACACGAAAGGAGGGGTCCACAACATGCAGAGCACGCACGCCTTCGCGCAGCTTGCGGAAGGCGCCGGGGATATTCCGGATACTGTCATGCAGCTCCTCATCGCCATCCAGCGAGATGATGACATCGCCCACACAACGCACCAGCATGTCCGCATGACGGGCCAGCGTCAGCCCTGTAGACAATACCGTGATCCGGATACCTTCTCTATTAAGCATCTCGCAGAACTGGAAGAAGTTCTTATTCAGCAACGCCTCTCCTCCCGACATAAGCACCTGCTGCGTGCCCAATCGCCGCAGACTGGCCAGGAGTCCTTCGATATCCGCTTCCGTCAATTGTCGCAGATGATGGTTGCCCTTCCAGATATCACACATCACACATTGACAGTTACAGGCGCTATGGGGCATGAGAATGACCACCGGCAGGGCAGTGATCCGATGGGTCTGCAAGGTCCGGTAACGCCGGTAGACATGATGGATGGAAGACAATGACATCATTGGTCAATTGCTTTTTATACGTATCCACGGATAAGGGCTCCTGCCCTTCCAAAACCTGCTGATAAAAGCATGGGGGTTGTACATCCACTTGTGATGAAAAGGCCGCAGATCATAGACATTATGATGGAAGTAGAAGTCCGCCATCTCCGGATAGCCCAGCGAAGTATAATACGCCAGCGTCCGCTTCCGCTCCCGCTCGACCTGGTCCGGATTGTACAGGGGACTGTCGATGACATGGAGCTCACCCCCGGCCTTAAGATACGTAAGGCTCAGATGAATGATCTTTTTCAGGAATGGGAAGTACTCTACTGTAGACGCGAATATGATACAATCGAACAATCTGTCCTCCAATATGCCGCTCCGGATGTCGCCATGAATAAAATTCAGGTTGGGGGCGTCGCTGAATACCCTGGCGGCCTGCTGCAGCTCCGTGAAATTGATATCCAGACCGGTGACTTCCGCGCCGCGTATATCCGCCATCAGATGGGACAGCCAGCCATTGCCACAGCCTATCTCCAGTATCTCCATCGACCGCTTCTTGCGGGCCAGGTAGCGCTGCAGCCGCAGCACCGACGCTTTTCGCAGCTTCCATTCCTTATAATGTGTATGCCCCTCGGGGACGTCAGGCAGCCGGATTAGCTCCTCGTCGGTATACAAGCGGCCTTCCAGGCTGCGGGTGATGATATAGGCCTTCTCAAAAAGCACGTCCTGGGCGCGGGTTCGACCGGGTACTCGAATGTTGGTCAATATTGAAGAATCTGGTAGGTACATATTACGGATTTTAAAAACCCTGTATTTCGGGTTGTCGGTACTTCCATATTTTATGAAGAAGTTTTATTTCGTATGGGTATTTATAAAGATTCGTTCTGTATCGCATCCCGGCGATGAAATGGATCATCTTTCTTTTTAGGGTAGTCAGGCGTATATCTGACACCGTTGGATAGTACCCGTTCAGCACCGTCTCGAAATCCCGGATCTTATCGATCATCTCGGGAGTAAGCCACGGCGTCAGCGGGTTTTTCCGCAGGTCGAAATTCTCCCACTCGGGACTGATCCAATCCTCCAGCTTCTCGGGGAATCGGAAGCCCGCATCCTGGCTCTTCTTAAAAAGCTCGGATCCTTCCGTGGGAACAGGACTGTAGGTATAGATCACGATCTCGGTACGGGGGTTGATGGATTTGATCTCCTTTATAAAGGCAATGTCTTTTTCGATATACTCCATGACCTTCTCAGGTGTCTCCGCCGGCGTACCCAGCACAAAGGAATATTCGGGAATGATATCGAACTTCGCCAACCTGGCCGCAAAAGCGCGGATCTGATCCCCCGATTGCGTGCCACCCTTGTCCATCCTCTTCAGTATCTCGTCATTCCCCGTCTCGGCGCCGAAAAAGATCATCTTACACCCTGACTCGCGCATCGATGCCAGCGTCTCATCCTTGTACTTGTGGATGGTATCGATACGGCCTTCCCCCCACCAGATCATATTTTCTTTCTTTATCAATTGAGAGAACTCTACCACCCTTCTCTCGGAGACAAAAAAATTGTTGTCGTGAAATTCGATAGAATCCGCCCCCCATTTGTCCTTGACATATTTCACCTCCCGGTACACCTGGTCCGCAGGCCGGGCCTTCCACCGGGCTTCATAAATAGGGACTACCGCACAGAAGCTGCAGGTGAAAGGACATCCTATGCTGGAATGATACGCCAGCGTTCTGTTGCCCAGATAGGTCTTTCCCAGGTACTTTTCAAATGGATACAGCTTGTCCAGCTTATCATAGGGCATAAAAGGCAGCGTAGCCTGATCGATCAGGTCGGCCTTGGATGTCTTGATGATCTTATCCCCGGACTTATAGATCAGGTTCTTTATCAGCTCATACGGCTCCCCCTTCTCCAACGCGCCGACCAGCGCCGGGAAAGCATGATCGCCGGGCCCATTGATGACAAAATCCACATGGCCCGAATTCAGGACCACCTTGTATTGGTTGGAGGAAAAATACCCGCCCCAGATCATCACCGTCCCGGGGAATTCCTCCCGCAGACGACGGGCAAATGGTATGGCCTGTTTGAGCTGGGGTCCGGGCATCACCGTAAATCCCACATATTTGAATTCCCCCGTTCTCAGATGAGAAAGGATCTTTTTGTAAGGGTCATACTCCCGGTTGCCATCCACAATTACCCAGTCATAGACGCCATCGATGGATGCCGCGATCTGCAATACGGAATTGGGAACCCGGTACTTGTTATCGGCGCTGCGGGGGTTAAAAAAGAGGATCTTAGGCATAATTGTCATCGCTTTAGGCATCCGATTAAAGTAAACGGCCGTTTATTCCAAAAGGATGCCTGTATTCAGCCGACTCAAACAGTATTTATTTCCCGTCCGGCAGCCAGAATCTGACCCGGCGGAAGCCTACGATAAATGGGCCTTGCATTATGATGATCAGCCGGATAATCTGATGCTGGCCCTGGACGAAGAGCTTTGTACGCAGCTCCTGGAGCAGGTGGATATCCGCGGACGGACGGTCGTAGATGTTGGCTGTGGGACAGGACGCCATTGGAAAAAGCTCTACGAAAAAAAGCCCGCCCGTCTGTTCGGATACGATGTCTCATCGGGAATGCTGGATATCCTACGGAAGAAATACCCCGGCGCCAACACCTGCCTGCTGGACAGCCAGCGCCTGAAAGGACTTGGCGACGAGACATGCGACCTGGTGCTGAGCACCCTGACTGTAGCCCATATCCCTAACCTGGAAATATCTCTCCGGGAATGGCACAGGGTCCTGAGACCCGGCGGAGACATCCTCATCACCGACTATCATCCCCGCGCCCTGGCCCGTGGAGGACAAAGGACCTTCCGGACGGACGGACAGACGATCGCCATCCGCAATTATATCCATACGCTGAACGAGATCCATGACATAGCCGCCCGGCTGGACCTCCGGGTGACGGAA
>DASZWE010000356.1:0-6800 GCA_035546735.1 Puia sp. | reverse complement strand
TATGTGTGTTCTGCAGCTGCTCCAGCGAAGCCACCGTATCCCTGTAAAGATTGCTGATACGCGCTTCGTCCCGCCGGTTTTTTTCCAAATTTTGGGAGGCTTGTTGTACCTGTGCGTCTATCTCGGTGAGATCCAGGGTCGCCAGCAGTTGTCCGGCGGAGACATGGTCGCCTTCCTTTACATAGATCCTGGAGATGACGCCGCCTATCTTGAAAGAAAGATGCGCTTCCTCGTTGGAGGCTATCAATCCGGAATATTGAAGATTACGGCTGTAGTTACCCGTTGTCACCGGCTGCAATTTTACCAGGATGGGGTCTTCACCCGCCTTTGGATGAGTGGCGGCCTTGTTCTCGCTGCATTTTACCAGGGCAAAGGCGAGTAGGGTCGCGATGGGAAAGCGTAGCGCTGAGAATGTCCGGAAATTCGCGTTCATGGTTTTTAGTTTATAGTTTCTTGATGATGTATGTCAGAATTTATAGGATGCCATCGCCCGTTCCAGGTCCGCGGCCCTGTTCAATACCGTAAGACAGCCCAGTGAATAGCGGAGCTCTGCGCTCGTCATCTGCGTCCGGGCGTCGATAAGCTCTATTTGAATGGCATTACCTTCCTTGAATCGTCTTTCTGCCAGGCGATAGGTCTCCCGCGCGCTGGTCACTTCATCCGTGAGGGGCTGTAACGCTTCCAAAGCCGAAGAGTAATCATTGGCGCTGGTCTGCACCTGCAGGGTCAGCTGCTGGGTCAGCTCCTGGTACTGCTCGCCAACGGCCTTCATATCGATCTCCGATTGACGGATCTTATACTTGTTGTCATTTGCCTTGAAAAGAGGCCATACCAGCTGTACACCTGCCAGTTGATAGAACTGGTCGCTGTTGAATTTGAAGCCAAAACCCTGGAACCCGATATCATAGAAGGCATTCAGCTTGGGGACGAGATACTGGCGGTTGTACTTCAGGTTGGAGGCAAGTATCTTTTGCATGCTGCCCAGTCGGACCAGCTCTTCCCGGCCCGCAGGCACCCCGGGAGCCAGGCGAAGCGAAGCGGTTGCTAACCCCAACGACGCACCGGCCGTCGTGTCTGTCTGCAAGGCAAACAGCCTTTCATCCGTCCGTATATCCGAGTTCAGGGATCTGTTCAGTAAGAAGTTGAAATAGGCAGCAGCATTGCGCTGTCCGTTCCTCGCTTCGATGAGCGATGATTCCACCTGGCTGACCTGTGCCTGGGCGCGCAGCACGATCTCTTTGGTGGCCATCCGGTTCTCCACAAATTTTTCGCTGACCCTTTTATTCTCTTTTACCAGTCCCAGCGCATTGGTATATATTTTTACCGCCCGGTCGGCTTGCAGATACTGATAATATGCCTGCCGGATATGTAGTATGAGTTCCCTTTTGTAAACATCCAGGTCCGCATGTCGTGCATTGATCATCTCGCTGCTGACCCGGCGGTTGTGCTGCAGGTCGGTATTGATCAGCGGCAGGGTAACCTCCATCTTCGTGTCATGATAATCGTTGGGCAGGAATTGGATGGATTGATTACCCACCTGTGGGAATTTATTGGAGCCTGTAAGCTGGTTGAGCGTACTATAGACCCCGTTGAGCAGATCGCCCACCGGGATGTCCTGGCTGCGGCCCCCATGGGCCAGCGTATACTGGGAGCTAAAGGCGGCCTGCGGATAGAAAAGGGACTGCGCTCTTTTCAGGTCCAAAAGAGCTTTTTGCAGGTCAAAGCTCCGCTGACGCAGGGCCAGGTTACTGTCCAGCCCCATCCGGATATATTCTTCCAGGATGTCGGAAGAGACGGCAGGACCCGCTAAGGTCGAAGCTTCCCGAGTGTCCGCCCCGACTGTCCGGACGCCACCCCCGCTGGCCGCGGAAGAATTTTGTGCCGCCACGCCAAAGGCAAGCAATATTCCACTCAGAAAAGTGATAAGCGTTGGTTTCGATTTCATCGTTTAATTTATTGATGTCGTGAATTTTATTAACAATGTTAAGTTCGATCGCTAAAAAAAGGCCCTCTCGGGCGCCTGATCAGTTTATCTGCGCTACATCCCTATCCCTTTCCTGAAATATCCAGGGTATTGACCAGCCAGGTGAGGGATTGCCGGAGCATCGGCATCACATTTTCCTTCTCCGGAACCAGCTTTTCCAGCCGCTGTCTCGTGGCCAGCGACACCAGCCCATGCACCGTACTCCAGATGGAAAGGCTTAGCACGGTGGGATCTGTCTTGGCGATATATCCCTTTTCCATACACTCGACCAGCGTATCCCTCAGACGGGTAAGGGCCGCCTCTCCGTTCTGCCACTCGCATCCCATCTCCGTCAGCTTTTCCATGGGTTCACGCTGGATAAACATAAGATCATAAAACTCAGGATTTTCCATGCCGAACTGGATATAGTTCTCTCCCATCTTATGAAGCCGCAGCAACGGGTTATGGATATCGTCCAGGCTCTTATTCATCTCCTGCAATTTCTGAAAACCCATTTCGTGCAGGTTGTAAAATATTTCATCCTTATCTTTAAAATAGAGATAGATAGTGGTCGGACTGTATTCGATGATGTCGGCTATACGGCGTATGGATACATTGCTAAACCCCTCTTCCACGAAAAGCTTCATGGAAGCCTCCAGGATCTGCTTGCGGATCTCGAGTTTCTGCTTTTCTTTTCTTTCTGCAATTCCCATATTGAATTATTAACAGTACAAATTTACTTAACAGTGTAAATATTCCAAATTTTTTTCCAACTTTTTTTTGGCTTTTGCCCGTTACTGGTATTTGTGGTAGGTTTGCTATAGAAGTATACCATGGATAAATTCATTGTCTCGGCAAGAAAATACAGACCCCAGGATTTTTCGACGGTAGTGGGGCAGTCCCATATTACCACCACGCTCAAGAACGCCATCAAAAACAATCAGTTAGCGCATGCATTCCTGTTTTGTGGTCCCCGGGGCGTCGGCAAGACCACCTGTGCCCGTATTTTGGCGAAAACGATCAACTGCGAGAATCCCGATCAATACGGGGAAGCCTGTAATAAATGCTACTCCTGTGTCTCTTTCAACGAAGGTACTTCATTGAACATCCACGAGCTGGACGCCGCCAGCAACAACTCCGTGGATGATATCCGCACCCTGGTGGAACAGGTACGTTTTGCTCCGCAGGCAGGTAAGTACAAAGTGTATATCATCGATGAGGTGCACATGCTGAGCTCCTCCGCCTTCAACGCATTCCTTAAGACCCTGGAAGAACCGCCTTCCTATGCCATTTTCATCCTGGCTACCACGGAAAAGCACAAGATACTTCCGACCATCCTCTCCCGTTGTCAGATATTCGATTTTAAACGCATCACCACGACAGACACGGTGGAACACTTACAGGACATCTGCAAGAAAGAAGAAATAACAGCCGAGAAGGCAGCCCTGCAGGTCATCGCACAGAAGAGCGAAGGTTGTATGCGGGATGCGTTGAGCATACTGGACAAGATCGTAAGCTTTACCAATGGCGAGCTCAACTACAAGAACACCCTGGAGCACCTGAATATATTGGATGCGGACTATTATTTCAAGCTCCTGGACGCCATGCAGCAGCAGCAGCTGTCGGACGCCCTTCTCGTTTATGACGATATCAACAGGAAAGGCTTCGAAGGCGACCTCGTCCTGAATGGGCTGGCAGAGTTCATCCGGAACCTCCTGGTATGCAAGGACGAGAAAGTAGCATCCCTGCTGGAAGTAGTGGAAAGCTTCCGGGATAAATACATCGCTGCGGGACGGGCGATAGACGCGGCCTGGCTGATCAGCGCCCTCAATGTATTGAATGAAGCCGAGATCAACTATAAAGGCGCCCGTAACAAACGGCTGCACGTGGAGCTGGCGTTGATCAAGCTGTCCTACCTGGGACAGGCCCTTCAACTGACGGCAGAGCCCACCGGCAAAAAAAAAATGCTTGAATCCGTAAGACCTGTATCCTTTCGGAACATCCCGGCCATGGAGCCCGTGATCGTCCGGGAATCGCCGGCACCAAAGGGACCGGTGGCTAATCCCCCTGCTCCCGCACCCGCCAGCCAGGACCACCCCTCCGGCAATAGCCCGGGCACCGCACCGGTTGGCAAAAGCGCCCCTTCCAATAGCGCCGAAGGCGCTAAATTAATGGTGGAAGCAGGTGTAAAAACCGCCGGCGCCGCTTCGCTGGGCTCTTTGTCGAAGATCAGACAGCAATTCTCTTCCCGTCTGCAAAACAATGAAACGCAGGTCCGGCCACTGGAAGCAGACGCACTGGCAAAAGCATGGGCCGCCTACGCCCGGCAACTGCGGGAAAACAAAAATCCGGCTGTACAAAGTCTGGAGCTGGCAGAGCTAAGGATCCAGGACGCAAGCAATTTTGAAGTCGTCACCAGCAACAATCTCGAACAAAAATTCATCGAGCAGGAAAAACGTACCCTTTCGGAATTCCTGCAAAAAGAATTTGCCAATAGGACGATCTCCTTTACCGTCATCGTAGAAGAAAGGCCTGATACGGAGGAACCCGAAAAAAGACCCTTGAATACCCGGGAACAGTTCTTGCAGATCATTGAGCAATACCCCCTGGTAAAAGAGCTGAAGGATCGTCTAAAGCTGGAGCTGGACTACTGATGACGCGGTCTCAGACCTTAGATATATGGCACAATTGGGCTATATTTCCCGGAAGACCGATTGGCCATTTTGATAAATCCCAGTTAAATCAAATACCGGATTTTTGATATATACCTTATTGGCGGGAATTTTGCCAATAGGGACAGACATCAAACTCGGACCACAGGTCCACATTTACTGATCGTCTATGACAGACACTTCGAAACCTCATTCCAAACAGCAGATATTTCAAACCAGCTCGTCCGGCAGGTGGCAACGATTTAAATGGGGAGGAAGGGTGATCCTGCTGGTGCTTGTGCTGGGCGTCGTCATTTTCTCCATTGCCGTCAATCGCGAATATACCCCCGACCTCCCAAGGATCAGGGAACAAAGCCAGCTGTATAAAAAAGTCCTGGACACCAACCGCATCCTGTTCAAGGACAACAACCTCCTCAAGCAATACGGAGGCTTTCGTAAATACATCAACGAAAAAGTCCCGTACAGGGCAGGCGCTTTCCCGGGACAGGCCAAAAAGGATTCGGCCTCGCAGGCCGCCTCGAAAGCAGACACGAGCTTCCGGTCCTTTACAAAATTCCCTTCCGGCATACGGGCCGCCTTTTATGTGGATTGGGACGCCCAAAGCTTCCTGTCCCTCCAGGAGTATATCTCCAAAATGAACCTCGTCATACCCGAATGGATCTTTGTCGATCCCACGGGAGACAGCGTATTCACTACCATCGACGACCGCGCATGGAAAGTAATGAAGAATTCAGGTGTCAAGATCATGCCCATCCTCTCCAACAACTATAAGGAGGTCTTTCGCGGGGATGGGGTCCACCGTATCATCAACGATCCCAAAAAGAAACAGCGCCTGATCAATGACGTGATAAAAATCCTGGAAAAGAACGATTTCGTAGGAGTGAATGTGGACTTTGAAGAGCTCGTCGAACCAAAGAACGAGGCCCTGGTGAATTTCCAGCGCGACCTCTACAACCAGCTGCATGCAAAACATTTTCTGGTGACACAAGACGTAATTCCCTTCAACGAGGATTACAACTTCAAAGAGCTGTCCAAATACAACGACTATATTTTCTTGATGGCCTATGACCAGTATTCCGACAACACGGGTCCCGGTCCTGTCTCCCACCAGAAATGGATCGAAGGAGCCGTGGATGAAGCCGTTAAGAATATACCCATGCAAAAGCTTATCCTCAGCCTGGCAGCCTATGGATATGACTGGAAAATGGGCAAGGAAGTGTCCGCCCGTACCGTCAGCTATCAGCAGGCGCTGTTCACGGCCAAGGACAACGAGGTCCATATCGACTTTGACAATGATTCCTACAATCTTCACTACGAATACGACGACGACGACAGCATCCATCACCAGGTCCAGTTCACGGACGCGGCCACCATCTTCAATGCCCTGCGCTTTGCCACCGAATATGGGCTTGCGGGTACGGCCATCTGGCGGCTGGGTGATGAAGACCCCAGGGTCTGGTATTTCTATGACAAGGACATGCAGAAATCTGCCATGGGCCATTTCAACTTTTCTGAGTTCAGCAAGGTAGATGCCATGGCCAATGCCGACTTTGTCGACTATGAAGGCTCCGGGGAAGTGCTGGATGTTATCGCCACCCCCACCAACGGGCGTATTACGCCGGAAGTGAACACAGGTGAGATGCTCATCAGCGAAGAGTCCTACGACAGCCTGCCGTCCCGGTTCGTAGCCCGGAAATACGGCACCGACGATTCCATGAAGCTGGTATTGACCTTCGATGACGGTCCCGACCCCAACTATACGCCCAAGATATTGGACATCCTGGCAAAATACCATGTCCCCGCCACCTTCTTCCTCGTAGGGATCAATGCGGAGAATAATATTCCCATTGTCAAGCGGGAGTTTAAGGAGGGACACGAGATTGGCAACCATACTTTCACACATCCGAATATTGCCAAGGTCAGCCAGCGAAGGGCTATCCTGGAAATGGAATCCACCCGCCTGCTCATCGAATGTATCACGGGCCA
This sequence comes from Puia sp., assembly GCA_035546735.1. Lineage (GTDB taxonomy): Bacteria > Bacteroidota > Bacteroidia > Chitinophagales > Chitinophagaceae > Puia. The sequence continues at coordinate 179 of DASZWE010000356.1, read as the reverse complement.
TTCCACCATTATGTTCAGAGCCCCCTACAACGCCGACTTCGAGCCGGAAAAATGGGAGGAGCTGATCCCTGTAGCCATTGCCCGTACGAAGAATTACCTTGACATCGGGGAATCCATCGATCCCCTGGACTGGGAGCCCGGCACACCCGCCGATAGCATTTTCGACAGAGTGGTCCGGC
>DASZWE010000355.1:0-3999 GCA_035546735.1 Puia sp. | reverse complement strand
AGGAGCTGCTAAATAAAAACTATAGATACAACAAGCCGGGTCTGGAGCGGGTCGAATGGGAGAACGCCATCCTGGAGATGACGGTGATCGATCCTTTTTACAACCGGATCATTTTCAACGAAAGGACCTGATGTCTTAGCCCTGGTTACGGACCGGCCGGCCCCAAGGCCCTACAGGAACTTCCCCGTATAGCTCTCCTTCACTTTCTTCAACCCCAACGGCACGCCCGCATACACCAGGTTGCCACCGCCATCACCCGCCTCGGGTCCCAGGTCGATAATCCAGTCGGCGCTGCGTATCACATCCGTATTGTGCTCGATGACAAGGATGGAATGCCCCTGATCGATCAGCGCATTGAAGGAAGCCAATAGTTTCTTGATATCATGAAAATGCAGTCCGGTAGTAGGCTCATCGAAAATGAAGAGGATATGTCCCTGCGCGCGCCCTTTGCCAAGGAAAGAAGCCAGCTTCACCCGCTGCGCTTCCCCGCCCGATAAAGTATCCGAGGACTGACCCAGCTTGACATAGCCAAGTCCCACATCGCTCAGCGGCTTTATCTTCTGAAGGATATCCTTTTCATCCTTGAAGAATTCCAGCGCCTCGTCCACGCTCATCTCCAGTACCTGGTAGATATTCTTTTCCTTATAGGTGACCTCCAGCACTTCTTCCTTGAATTTCTTTCCTCCGCATACTTCACAGGTAAGGTGGACATCCGCCAGGAACTGCATTTCGACGATCTGTTCCCCTTCTCCCTTACAGGTGTCGCATCGGCCTCCATCCACGTTAAAGGAGAAATGCTTGGGCTGAAAACCGCGAAGCTTGCTCAGCGGCTGCCGGGCATACAGATCACGGATCTCATCGTACGCCTTTATATAGGTGACAGGATTGCTGCGAGATGATTTGCCGATGGGATTTTGATCCACCAGCTCTATCTGCGATATATAGTCGATATCACCCTTTACCGCCTTGTGCATACCCACCTTGTCGGACGGCTCGCCTTTTATCTTCTGCAATGCCGGATACAGTATTTGTTTCACGAGGGTCGTCTTGCCGCTGCCGCTGACGCCGCTGACCACCGTGAGCGTATCGAGCGGGAATTCCACGGTGATATCTTTCAGGTTATGCTGGCGGGCTCCTTCGACAATAAGAGACCGCTTCCATTTCCGCAATTGCGACGGCGGTGCAATGCTCAGCTCCCCTTTCAGGTATTTGCCCGTAAGGCTGTCTTCATCGGCGATGATCTCCGCATAGTTACCCGCCCCTACTACCTCCCCGCCCAAATGACTGGCCAGCGGTCCCATATCGATGATATAGTCCGCTTCGCGCATCATCATTTCATCGTGTTCCACCACGACGACGGTATTGCCCAAATCGCGCAATTCCTTCAATACTCTTATCAGTTTCTGGGTATCCCTCGAGTGGAGACCGATAGAAGGCTCGTCCAGTATATACAGAGAATTCGTCAGGTTGCTGCCCAGGCTACGGGTCAGCTGGATACGCTGGCTTTCTCCACCACTGAGCGTATTGGCCAGCCGGTCGAGCGTGAGATACCCCAGCCCGACATCTATCAGCGTACTCAGCCGGTGGCGGATCTCGATCAGTACTCTTTTGGCTATTTGCTGATCGTGCGCTTCCAGCTGCAGCCCGTCGAACCATTGTACCAGGTCTTTCACCGGCATCTCGCACAATTCGCCGATATGTTTGTCGCCCACCTTTACATAAAGCGCCTCCTTACGAAGCCGGTAACCGCCGCAATCCGGACATAACGTGCGCCCCCTGTACCGGGACAACAGCACCCGATACTGGACCTTGTAAAGGTTCTTCTCTACTTCTTCAAAAAAGTCATTGATGCCATGGGCATGTTCATTGCCTTCCCACAGCTCTTTATATTGTGTCTTCGACAGGTCGATGACAGGCTTATGAATGGGGAAATCGAATTTCCTGGCCGCCTTGATAAACTGATCCTTCCACCATACCAGCTTCTCTCCTTTCCAGGGCGCTACGGCGCCTTCATAAAGGCTAAGCCGTTTATCGGGTATGACAAGGTCGGCGTCGATGCCCAATACCTGGCTGAACCCTTCACAGGTAGGACAGGCTCCAAAAGGATTGTTGAAAGAGAAAAGATTGGGAACAGGCTCTTCAAAGACGATGCCGTCCATTTCAAACCTGTTGGAGAAAAGCATTCTCCGGACGCCATTGATCTCCAGCTGCATTTCCCCCTCGCCTTCATAAAAGGCTGTGCCGATAGAATCCGCCATCCGGTGACGGTCATCCTCATCGAAATCCTTTACTACCAGCCGGTCGATCAGCACATAGATCCCTGGCGAAGCGGCCGGCTTGGCCGCATTATCGGCCCCCGCCTTCCCAGTCCCTGCCTTGTCGGCTCCCGTCTTCCCGGACGTTTTGCTCTTTCCCTTGGCCGTCTTTCCCCCCGGAGAAGTCTTGGACCCCGACACCCCTACCAAAAGTTTACTTTCCAGCGTCTTATCATCCATCTCCAGCAGATCCTCTATCCGGAGGGTCTCGCCAGGCCCCACAGGCCCGGCCAGGCTGGCATCCGATGAGGCAGGCGATGGGAGAGAAGAAAGATATATCCTGGAAAAGCCCTTTTGCAAAAGTATATTCAGCTCTTCCCGGGTGTTACGGTGCGGACTTTGCCGGAAGGGGGTAAGGATCAAAACTTTATCACCAGCCGGGAGGGCCGCAATGGCCTCTACCACGTCGGAGACATCGTCCTTTTTGACCAGCCGGCCGGAGACGGGAGAATAGGTCCTGCCCACCCTCGCGTATAGCAATCGGAGGTAATCATATACTTCCGTCATGCTGCCCACCGTACTGCGGGGAGTCCGGGTAATGACCTTTTGCTCGATGGCAATGGCGGGACACAGTCCTTTAATATAGTCCACATCCGGCTTGTTCATCCTGGCCATGAACTGGCGGGCATAGGCGCTAAGACTTTCGGCATACCGGCGTTGTCCTTCCGCAAACAGGGTGTCGATGGTAAGGGAAGACTTCCCCGATCCCGACACACCGGTGACCACCACAAGCCTACCCCGCGGAATGGAAACATCGATATTTTTTAGGTTATGGACCCTGGCTCCTTTTATAAAGATCGCGTCCATCGCCGACGGAGGGAGCTCGTGCCTCAGTTTCTCTGCCTTTTGCTGCTGTACTTTACTGGATGTGCCCATATATATAATGTCTGCCCTCCTGGATGAGAACTTTTATTCGTAGGTATAACAAACCTACATCAAATATGGTTACGAACGGCGAATATTACTAAAAATTTGAGCAGGCCTCCCCGGTCATGCTGCCGGATGCCGCCCGTCCCGGACTACCCAAGACCCGCCGGCGTCCAATCTGGACAATTATTATGCCCACGTATTTTCCGGCCCGAATTTTGAAAAAACAGGCTGTCCTCCCACGGTCTCAATCCCCATACGTGAGAGGGTAGCTGATTAATTCTTAAATAACGATTTTATAAACAGGGTGGGTCTATAAGACAAAATAAGTACTTACTTTATTGTTTTCCGGGCGTTACAATGAATTAATTAACAAAATATTTCCCGGAATGTTGTTTTTTCCAAAAAATGTATATCTTTAAACTCGATTCGCACAATAAGAAATTGTGCACAATCGGAGAAAAAATGTGAATTACTTTGGTTAAATAATCTACTCAAAAACTTCGCCTATCGATTGAACACTTCTACATAGAAAAACCGAACCATCTTTAAAATCCAAATATATATCCTATCACCTTCAAAAACCCGTAGAAGTTTATGACATTGCTACGCAAAAAAACAGACCACGAGCTTATTCATCAATTCCGTGATGGCGACCTGTACGCTTTAGAAGCGCTTATCGTCAGACATAAGGATAAGCTGTACACTTCCATTCTTTTCCTGGTAAAGGATAAGTACCTTGCCGAAGACATTTTCCAGGACGTTCTGATCAAGATCATCGACACCATCCGTGGAGGACGCTACACGGAGGAAGGTA
>DASZWE010000354.1:0-4842 GCA_035546735.1 Puia sp. | reverse complement strand
AATGGTCGGAGAAATCGCGATGAAATCCGCCCACGGATTCCCGTTCAGATTCTTCCGGCTGGTTTTTGTATACGATATGTTCTCGCCATAGGAGAATATCCCTTTCTGTCCGCTGGTATTGACACGAAGACCATATCTGTCATAGCCTGTATGATACAGCGCGCCCTGATCCATAAGGCGGTTGAAGGAAATATAATATTTCCCCGTTTTAGAACCGCCCGACATGGCGACATTATAATTCTGCAAGGTGCCATTCTTCAACATCTCCCCCTGCCAGTCGGTGTTGTCGGGATAATGGTTCTGACGCTTGGTAACGCCGGCCACGCCTGTTCGTATGGCCTCGTCGTACGCCATATCATCGAACTTCTTCCACGTCGTGGCATCCATCAGGTCATAGCGGGGCAGCCACTCATCCGTAACGTTGGCGTCGAGCTGTACTTTCATCTTCCCCTCCTTCCCCTGCTTGGTGGTAATGATGACCACGCCATTGGCTGCCCTGGAGCCATAAATAGCAGCGGAAGATGCATCTTTCAATATCTGGATGGATTCTATATCCGAAGGGTTGAGATGCGCCTCGCCCCCGATAAGGCCATCGACTACGAATAAAGGAGTATTATTGGTCAGACTGCCCATACCCCGTATGACGATGGATGCCTCCTGTCCGGGAAGCCCGCTGGAAGTGACCTTTACGCCTGCGGCCAACCCCTGCATAGCCGTAACTACGTCCTGGGAGTTACGGTCTCGTAACGCATCCGCCTTGATGACGGAGACAGCGCCCGTAAGGTCCTTCTTTTTGATGGTGCCATAGCCGATGACTACGGCCTGGTTGAGATCGCTGGCGACAACCTTTAGTTGTATATCCAGCACAGACTGACCGCTATACGTTATGGATTGACCCGCATATCCCGTATAAGAAAATTCAATGGTCTCCCCGGGCTGCACATCGATGTGGAATTCACCTTTCGCATTGCTGACAGCGGTGACATGCGATCCCTTTACAGCAATGGTGGCGCCTGCCAGCGGATTGCCTTCATCATCGGTGATCCTTCCGGTCACCGGGTTTTTTTCAGCGGAACTGGTAAGCGCAAACCCCAGCCATACGGCCAGAACAAGCAGCCTTCTCAAAAGCAGTTTGACAAGCATAAAACATCGTTTAAGAATTAATAATGTTGTTCCCCTTACATCCGGACGTTCAACCGCTCGGCGATCAATTCATTTCTGTATGGAATGGATTGTTGTGCACCAAGACGGGTCACAGAAATAGCTGCGGCGCGATTGGCAAAATCAACCGCAGCCGGAAGCTCTTGTCCTTCGGATAACGCAACGGCCAGCGCCCCGTTGAACACATCGCCTGCGGCAGTGGTATCTATAGCTTCCACTACCTGTGCAGACACAACGGAAAAGGTTTGATCGTGATAGATGACGGAGCCCAGAGCGCCCATGGTGACCACCACACTGTTGACGCCTTTTTCACAAATGGCTTTCGCCGCCCGCTTGGCGCTGTCGGTGTCTGTAACCTTGATGCCGGAGATCATTTCGGCCTCCGTCTGATTGGGAGTGATGATATCGATATGGCTTAATAGTTCTGTTGTAAGCGTATTCACAGGTGCGGGATTCAATATGACCTTTACTCCATGAGAAGAGGCATGCCTGGCGGCAAACTCCACGGTTTCCATGGGTATCTCCAGCTGCATGAGCAGAATAGCAGCCTCCGCCATTTTCTTACGGGCATCATCCCCGATGTCCTGGGGCTTGAGATTGGCATTGGCGCCCGATGCGACAACAATACTGTTCTCCCCCGCCTTGTCTACTGTTATAAGCGCGACACCCGAAGGAAGATTGTCGTCCGAAACTATATAACGGATATCGATGCCTTCATCGCTGAACAGCTGCGAAAACTGTTTGCCAAACACATCATTACCCATTTTGGAAATAAAGGAAACTTCTCCGCCCAGCCGCGCTACCGCCACCGCCTGGTTGGCGCCTTTGCCGCCGGCATTCATAAAAAAAGACCCTGAAAGAACTGTTTCACCCGGGACGGGAATATGGTCTGTTTTAACAACCATATCCATATTAGAACTGCCAATGACGATGATCTTTTTAGATTTCATATAGCAAGAGAATTATGTAAGAGATGCAAATGTTCAGACCAAAAATAGCCGGGTAGTCGGGCAAAAAAGAAACAAACAATTTGTATATCTGCAACTCCTGATTTAATCTATTTAACGTATATTTAATCCTAAGTACATGTATTTCAATGGACAATTGTACCAGAAATACATAAATTGTGTAAACTCTGACAGGCTATATGATCCTTTTGTCCACCATCAGGCTGGTAAAATCTCTCTCCGCTTCGGAGAAGCGCTATTTTAAATTGGCTTCCTCCATACAGACAGGAGACAAAGATTATATTACCTTGTTCGATGTCATCGATAAGTCTCCATCAGGAGATGAAAAGCATATAAAAAAACGTTTCGCAGCTGCATCGGATGCATCGCTGAATCATTCCGCCCGCTACCTGGAAAAGGTCCTGACGGATTGCCTTATTCAGCTCAAGCTGGAGAAAGACACATTCTTCGGAATGTTGCAGGAGATCATGCGAAGCAGGATACTAAAAGAAAGATCGCTCGAGAAGGAAGGGAACGATCACTTAAAAAAGGTCCGGCAGCTGGCTTCACATGCACAACAGCATTGGATAGAATATTTCACGTACAGGGATGAATTGAATTTTCTATCGGACACCGACTTTGCAGGGATCAATGACAAAGACCTCGTCGGAACGCAGATGCGGGCAAGAGAGATACTCCGGGATCTGAACTCTATTCAAAATCATTACTCCCTGTATGAGCTTTTGAAATACCGGATCGTCCACTCGGCGAAAATATTCTCCGAAGAAAATAAGAAACAGCTATACGACCTGATGCTCAGTGAGATGGCCCTCGTTGCCGAAAAGTCGAAATCTAGCTTTGCCTCCCAGAAGCTGCACCTCCTGTTCCAGTCATTTTTCTTTATTGAAATTGCGGACTACCGCAGCGCGTTGACGACCTTCCATTCTTTGAACCGCCTGTTCGAACAGAACCTGTCCCTTCTCGACCATCCCCCGCTGGACTATTTTTCTGCGCTCAGCGGCATCATCGATTCCTTGCACACGCTCAGGCAATATGAAGAAATGAACTTTTACCTGGGGAAAATAGCAGAGCTGGATAAATCAGCATACCCCGAATATTTCCGGCATCTGATAAAAAAAACTATTTGCATATTCAGGATCGCCATCCTCACCGACGCCGGCGATTTTGAAGCCGCCCGCGAATTTGTAAGGTCCCTTGACCCGGACATGCTCCATCTGTACAGCTTCATCAACGAAGAAAAAAGCTGGGAGATCTATTTCTATTGTAGCCTTGCTTATTTTGGGAACAAGGACCTGAAAAAAGCGCACTATTACATCGGGAAGGCAATGCAATTATACAAATCCTCGCCCCAGCTTTTCATATATAGGGCGATCAGGCTTCTGAATATAATGGTCTATTATGAAAATGAAGACACCGACTATCTCGACTATGAGATACGATCTTATAAAAGGCTGTTCCGGAAAGGTAATGCGCTGCTGGGCATAGAAAGCCTGCTGATTAAATTTATCACCACACAGCCCAATAAGATCAGAAAAAGGCTGCCGGACAACGAACACCGGCAGTTCCTTCGCAGGATCGACTCGATCAGCCAGGATAAATATGAAAGACAGCTGCTGAAATATTTTGATTTTGCAGGCTGGCTTCGAAAGAAGATAACGCCATAGCCTGGCCTCTACACGATCCCTGGCCACCCGTACTTGGCTTTTTGCTCTTCACCTCTTTCATTTTATACCCCGGCAAGGGCGCTCGGGTATATATCTCCAAGCTTATCTTAATTCCATTACATTCTTGATACGAACCTCTCAAAGAAGGCTCAGTACCATAATCAAAACCGTCCATGTCTTTTTTGGCTGATAAATAAACATTTAAAAAGGCATCGTCGTCTGGCTTAAAAAGTGTGTCTGCAGCAATATCCCCACGGCATAAAAATATTGATTTATTAACTTTGATTACACCCACATAATCAAAAGCTCTACTTGATTTGTACCTGCCCGTTTCTATAACAAGATATCGTTTGCTCCCATCCTTTTTAAACGATAGTGAATAAAAATACTCCTTCGGGTCATAATATTTTCGGTTCGCCTTAGTGACTTGTTTTAACAAGTCTTCAATACAGGAACTTGCGTGATATAGGCGCAATTTCTTTTCAATTGTACCTGTATCTCGTGAAAAGCCTTGGCTCGCACCCAAAACATGTCCATCAAGATGGCTAATGGGCACATCGTTTGATACGACTGTCGACGCAAATATGAGCGATAAAATTAGAAGCTTCATATCAATGTTTTTTCTTTCTATGAGGAGTGACAATAATCGGGCTGATGGAGAATATTTCACAAAGATCCTTACTATTTCCATATCTCCTCCTCTGTTTACGTTCATACCCGAAGGAGCAAGACCTGAAGGGTAATGAATTCCACCGGGGTGACTATGGGTAAAGTCGACAATATTACCGGCACCTTCACCCCCCGGCAAGTTACCGTCCGGCAGACCCATACCCGGCGCACCTGCCCCCATGAACTTTTGACAATTAGCGGAGTACCATAGATCAATAAAAAAAGGCACATTTGTATGCGCCCTTAGTGGATCGTACAGGATTCGAACCGGTGACCCCTTCCATGTCAAGGAAGTACTCTAACCAACTGAGCTAACGATCCATTCAAAAATTAGCAGGGCACGAAGGTAAAGATTTTTTTAAATTTATCCTATAAAATAT
>DASZWE010000353.1:0-2227 GCA_035546735.1 Puia sp. | reverse complement strand
ATATTTTATTCAACCTGCTATTCGGATTTGTGGGTGACAGAGTAGGCTGGCGGAATACGGTGATGTGGTTCGGGGGAGTGGGTTGTGGCATCACGACGCTGCTGTTCTATTATGCGCCGCAATTTGTGGGGGATCATTTCTGGCTCATCCTTTTGCCGGGTGTGTTATGGGGGGCGTTGCTGGCGGGATATGTGCCTTTGTCGGCCCTGGTGCCTTCCCTGGTGAAAAAAGACAAGGGGGCGGCCATGGCGATCCTGAACCTGGGGGCGGGTCTGCCTGTATTTGTCGGGCCGGCGATTGTAGGGCTTTTTATCGGATCGATCGGCAATGCGGGGGTCATCTGGATCCTGGCGATCCTTTACTTTATCAGCGCGCTGCTGACGAAATTCATTACGCTGCCGGAAAGTTCTAAAAATATTCAATAACAGAAACAGATAGCATGAGAGTACTTATTACAGCACCGTACTATGAGAAGGCGCAACAGGCATTGGCTGCGGTGGCCGGAGAGATCATTTACAAACCCTGGAAGGGCCAGGGAAGGGCTTACAACGAGGCGGAAGTGATAGCATTATTAGCGTCCACGGGAGCAGATGCATATATTACGGAACATGACCAGGTGACGGCGGAAGTGATACGGCGTAATCCGCACCTGAAATTTATCGGGGTATGTCGCGGGACGCCATCCAATGTAGCGATCGATGTGGCTACGTCGTTGCATATACCGGTGTTTTTTACACCTGCCCGCAATGCGCAGGCGGTGGCGGAGATGTTTATTGCCAATGTGATCACGCTGATGCGGAATACGATACCGGCGCGGCAATGGCTGCTCGATGAAAAGTGGGAAGTGGGGGCGCATACCTCCTACCTGCAGTTCAAGGGGCTGGAGCTGGCGGGCAAGACGGTGGGCATGGTTGGCTTTGGGGCCATCGGACAGCGGATCGCGCATATGATAAAAGACTATCCCTGTGAGATCCTGTATTATGATCCTTTTGTCGAACCCTTACCGGAATTTTCCAAAGTGTCTTTGGAGGAGGTGTTTGAGAACAGTGACGTGGTGGGTGTACATTTGCCTGCCAATAAGGATACGGAGGGGATGATCGACGGCAGGCTGTTCGCGCGGATGAAACGTGAGGCCATCTTTGTCAATACCTCCCGCGCCATGGTGGTTCGGCGGGCTGACCTGCTGGCGGCGTTGGAAAAAGGGACGATCCGTGGCGCCGTGCTGGATGTGTTCGATCATGAGCCTCCGGATGAGATGGACTATAAGATCATTCACCATCCGCATGTGCTGGCGACGCCGCATATCGCGGGTGCGACCTTTGAGGTGGAGGATCATCATGCAGATATTATGAACAAAGCGGTCTACAGCTGGTTTGCCCGGGAGGAGAAGGACACGCGGCTGCTGGTCAATAAAGAGATATTAATGGTGAAGCGATAATCGTACTATTATGGAAGCATACCTGATCATAGATATTGGAACGGGCAATGCCCGGGTGGCGGTGACGGACAGAGGGGGGAATGTGCTGAGCGTTGCGCGGGAAGATGTGCATTATGAAAAGGACGTTCATTATACCGACTCCATCTACTTCGATCCGGATGAGCTATGGGAGCAGATACAACGACTGGCGCGGCGTGCGTTGTCGGAAGCGCCGGGTGTGCGGGTAGTGGCTTTGACGGCGACCAGCCAGCGGGAGGGGATCGTGCTGCTGGGCCGGAACGGGGAGTCGCTGATAGGGCTGCCCAATATCGACCATCGGGGGCGGCAGTGGGAAGGTGTTCTGACGGACAAGCAGCGGGTATATGCTTTAACCGGTCGCTATCCCACGTCTTTGTTCTCTGCCCTTAAGCTGGTGGGAGTGCGCGAGGGGCGCTGGCCTCTTTGGGAGCGTGTGGCGGGATTTCTGAGTATCAGCGACTGGGTACAGTATAAATTGAGCGGCGTGCAGGGGTATGAGCATTCGCAGGCGTCTGAGACGTTGTTGTATGATGTGGCGGGGAAGACATGGTCCACGGAGCTGTGTGATATGTTTGATCTCGATGCCGGGCTTTTGGCTGACCTGGTGTCTTCGGGCGCTGTATTGGGTCCGTTGCTGCCTTCGCTGGGGGGGGCTTTTGCGGCTGCTGCCGGCGCTGTCGTCGTGGTAGGTGGCGCTGATACGCAGCTGGCCATAGAAGGGACGCAACCCGGTGCGGGGGATATGGTGATCGTATCGGGAACGACCACGCC
>DASZWE010000352.1:0-3692 GCA_035546735.1 Puia sp. | reverse complement strand
CAGCTTTGTCAATTTCGAGCATTATTTCGACGCCGGGAATAATAAGCTGGAGCTCGACAGATATCCGGCCCTGCGGCTGGCAAAAGGGTACGAAGTGATCCTGGATCACGGGGACACCCTGTTCATGCCTGCAGGATACTGGCATCATATGGAATATCTCGATAACGGATTTGCCATGAGCCTGCGAGCCTTGCAGACCTCTCTTTCGGGCAAGCTGAAAGGGGCCTGGTATCTGCTGGGAATGCGGAATATCGATACCCTGATGAAAAAAACCGCACCGGAATGGTGGTACAATCTGAAAAAGGAAAAAACCTTTAAGGCCGCTAACAAAGAGCTGGAAACCTTTGCTCCATAACGGATTTAGGCGCCTTCCGGTATGCCTTTGGACGGAAAACCCTTGCCTGCAAGTAAAAAACTTTAAAAAAAATATTGCTTTTTAACGAAATCGTCTTTATTTTTACCCCGCTTATACTCTGACAGCGTACGCCTTAAGATACGCACACACCACGGAGAATCTCGTCCGATCCAATTTCCACCATTCCGACTATCCAATTTCCGTGTCCGAAGATTCCAATTTCCAAAAAACTTCCCGGTTTATAATAAAATTGTGTGAAGGAACATCGCTTCATTCTAATTTAATATAACGATCTTCTGTCCTATCATTACTGGACCATACCAGGTCCGACGGCCCAAAGCCCATTATCTTATACCCTTTTGAAATTATGTCCCTGGTGGATAGGACCACAAGCCTCTCACCAATGATCTTAACCCTCGATCTTACAGTTGTGTTCTCATAGACTTATCCGGATCATATTCTGGCTGACCAGGATTCGTGCCACGAGAATGGATATGCTACTAGAAAAGAATTTTGAATAAAAGAAAAGCGTCATCAAGCGAACATGTGTTCTATAAAAAAATATTCGAACTTTTTCTTTTTGTGGTTTCAGAGGTAAGCACAGGCCGGCGATGTCTATCGCTGGCTCTTTTTTTTATACCTTTTTAACCCTGCTGTACCCGAAAGATCAAGACATTTCACTGTGAAAAAACCAAAGTAAAGTCAAAAAGAGGCTGGCGCAAGACCCGTTTAAAATAAAGCGCCGCCTCTTTTTTATTTAATGTCGGGGAAATCCCTCCGGGCTTTCCGGAGGCTGGCGCAAGACCCGTTTAAAATAAAGCGCCGCCTCTTTTTTATTGATAATCTAATTCAAAAGGCCATAAAACGATGCGGCAGCATTTCTAGGCAGATGGTGGAAGATCGCCTAAGCTTTGGTCCCAGAACAATGATTGATCCTGATACAGGAGCGTCAATCGATTTGAAGTGGAATACACACGGAGATTTAAGGAAAAGTTGGTTGCCTGGTCCGCTACGCTATCGTCCACGTCTCCCTGCCCCGGAGCAGCTTGTCCAGATCACCCTTCCCCTTGGTTTGCACCACTTCCTCTATCTGCAGGTTGAGCATATCCTCATAACAGGGCCGTTCCGTTTCATAAAACACCCCAAAAGGCCTGGGTAAATGCCCTTCCGCATGCACATCATCGAACAGACGGACCAGGATCTGGGCCTTGTAAAAGTCCTTTTCATCGTGTATCCACAGATCATCCCTGGTAACGCCATCTCCCAATGTAACTACGACAGGCTTTAACCCATCCAGGCGAAGACCTTTCTCCTGCCCGGCGCCAAATACCAGCGGCTGCCCCTGTTCAAGGAACAATGCCTCCATGGGCTTGGTGGACTTCTCCGTGAAGATCTCGAAGGCGCCGTCATTGAATATATTACAATTCTGATAGATCTCCAGGAAGCTGGCCCCTTTGTGCTGGTAGCTGCGTAACAGCATCTGCTGAAGATGCTTGGGGTCCCGGTCCATGCTCCGGGCTATAAAGCTGGCGTCCGCACCCATGGCAAGCGCCAGGGGATTGAAAGGATGATCGATGCTTCCATAAGGCGTGGACTTCGTAACCTTATTCGGCTCCGAAGTGGGAGAATACTGCCCCTTGGTCAATCCATAGATCTGGTTGTTGAACAAAAGCATATTCATATCGAAATTTCTCCGAAGCATATGAATGGTATGATTACCCCCGATGCTCAGACTGTCCCCATCACCCGTAACGATCCAGACGCTTAGCTCCGGACGGGTAGCTTTCAATCCCGATGCAATAGCCGCCGCGCGCCCATGGATGGAATGCATTCCATAGGTGTTCATATAATAAGGGAACCGGCTGCTGCAGCCGATCCCCGATATGATAACAATATTTTCCCTGGGTATCCCCAGCGAAGGCATCACCTTCTGCACCTGCGCCAGTATGGAGTAGTCGCCGCATCCCGGACACCAGCGTACCTCCTGGTCGGTGGCAAAATCCTTTGCCGTAAGATTGGTGGGATTGGTTGTAGTGGTCGTGCTCATAGTATAACTAGTAATATACAAATTTACTAATTATCCGCTAATGTCTGTCCTACCGGACAACACGCCTCCCGCCGTTCCGGATCCCGTCCTAGTGCAATCGTACATCTATACCCAGCTGGAACACCCGGTTGGAATAGGTGTAATTGTCGTCCCGGGTGACATCCGACAGCCCAAGGCCATAGCGCATGTAAAAGCCCAGCTGGTCGGTGGCCCGGATACCCCAGCCCAGATTAAGGGTAGCATCCGCCTTCTTGACCGCACTGCTGATATCCGCGCTATAGCCATGTGGCCCCTTGTCATGGGCGGATACGAGAATACCCAGCTGCGGACCAAATTCCAGGTAAAACCGGCGAATAGGATAGTATTGGAACATCAGCGGAATATTGACGTAATTCAGCGCCCAGGTATAACGATCATTGCCGTCCCAGTACTTGTCTCCTTGCCCGCTGTAAAGGATCTCCGGCTGGAACGCCCAGCCCCTGGCAATCTTCGTATGTAAAAAGAAGCCGATCTGCCCGCTGATACGATTGTCATCGTCGGCATTCGAAAGGTTCGACACATTCAATCCTCCTTTAAAGCCAGGGATAATAGTTTGCGCTTTTGTGGTAATAACGCTCATACAGATTAGAGCCAATACGCATACGTGCTTGATTACTTTCATGTCTGTCTCTTTTTAGGGTTTCGAAAAACAACTTGATTGTAGATAATTTACCCCTGAAGGACAAAGGCTGTGCCATACTCGCCTGGAAGGGCAAATTGTTGATTCTCAACGTCCCGAAAAGTGATTTTATTGCATTGCAGCTGCATGGCACATTATTGGACCGTATAGAGTATATTAAAACCATCGACTATGACAAAGCAAATATTATTGGCTATAGCTATCGCCGGAAGCCTTTTGGGCCTCACCGGCTGTGCAGTGGACGGGTATGTGGAATCCCAGCCCGCTGATGTAGTGTACGCCCGTCCCGTGGCGCCGGGCCCGGATTACATCTGGATAGAAGGGGACTGGGTATGGACAGGAGGAAGATATAACTGGCATCCCGGACATTGGCGTCGCGGCCGGCCCGGCCGCACCTGGCACCCGGGCTCATGGTCACACACATCAAGAGGTTATCATTGGAACAGAGGCCACTGGCGCTAACCTGCGTGTTGAAGCAGCCCTGCCAGGTGCCGGGCGCTCCGCACGACTGAACCTCAAGCCTTTAGCCCGACAAGGACATCTTATGCTCCTGTCGGGCTTTTTTGTTTTCCGGCCAGCCTGCTTTGGTAAGTAGTTTTCTGTACCCGATT
>DASZWE010000351.1:0-5769 GCA_035546735.1 Puia sp. | reverse complement strand
TAAGGAGTTGAGCGGCCCAGGAAAATATATTGTGTTCCACGAGGGATTGCCGCATTTTCTGCATACGCTGTTTTTGTTCTTCGAGCGGCATTTCAAGGGCTTGTTTTAGCGCATCGGCCATTTTTTCGGTGTCATAGGGGTTAATAACGAGGGCGCCCTGCAGTTCCTGGGAAGCGCCTGCAAAGCGGGAAAGGATCAGTGTGCCATCGTTGTCGCCGCGGGCGGCTATGAATTCCTTTGCGACGAGATTCATACCGTCGTGAAGGGATGTGACCATGCAAAGGTCAGCGGAGACATAAAAAGGTGTGATCTCTTCATGGCTGTGATGACGTTTTAAAAGAAGGATGGGTTTCCAATTCCTGGATTTGAAGCGCCAGTTGATACGGTTAGCTTCGTTTTCTACTGCGCTGACGGTATCTGCATAGGATTTGAGGAGCGTACGGCTGGGGGCGCCTACCTGGACAAAAGTGAACTTTCCGATGTAAGAGGGATTTTTTTCCAGGAAGCGTTCGATGGCGAGGAATTTTTCGATGATCCCTTTAGTATAGTCGATGCGATCGACGCCGATGCCAAGGTATTGGGTAGTGACGCCGTGGTCGGCGAGGAGCTTGTTGACATCCGACTTGGGGGAATTAGTGTCGTAGTCTTTGAGAGTAAAGGAGATGCTGATCGGGAAAGGTTTGACAATGGTGGTGGCGGAGCCGATCCTTACGGAATAGTTCTCCCAGATGACCCTGGATTCGATGGCGGTGTTAACTGTCTCGAGGAAGTTATTACAATGGAATTGGGTGTGGAAGCCGATGAGGTCTGCGCCCAGCATACCTGTAAGGATCTCCCGCTGCCAGGGGCATATGCCGAAGGATTCGGCGTTAGGCCAGGGGATATGCCAGAATATGGCGATCCGGGCGTCGGGACGTTCTTTCCGGATGAGTTGGGGAAGGATAGCAAAGTGGTAGTCCTGGATGAGTATGAGGGGGTGCTCTTCATTTTTAATTTCGTGGATCACCGCTTTTGCAAAATCCTCGTTAACCTTTTTGTAATATTCCCAGTCCTCTTTTCTAAATATGGGGCGTGTATGCGCAATGTGGCAAAGGGGCCAGAGTCCTTCATTGGAGAAGCCGTAATAAAAATGATCTTCCTCTTCCTTTGTAAGCCACAGGCGTCGCAAAGTATATTCCGGGTGATCGGGCGGGACGAGGACTTTGTCGAATCTGTCTACTGTCTCTTTATCCGCGTCCCCCATACCGGAGGCGATCCACAAGCCGCCGCAGGCTTTGAGAATGGGCTCCATAGCGGTGATCATGCCGCTGGCGGGAACGATGCATTGTATTTCCCGGCCGGAATGAATATGCATATAGGGTTCCCGGTTGGATACCACTACCATTTTCTTTTCCTGCAGGAGGTTGCTCACTTCGATCTTCAGGCGTTCCGGCGTCCAAACGGCCTCTGCATTGGAGCGTAACAGCGCTTCTTCTTCGGCGATGGCTTTGGCGTCACGGACTGTCTTGGCTATATGGACTATTTCTTTGTGAAGGGGGGCGAGGAAATTAGTGGGCGAGAGCTGCTTTAGCTTATCGAGGTTGCCCGTGCCGGCCTCTTTCAACCAGCCCGCGATCTTATTGAGCGGGCCGAAGACGCCCCATCGGATGACCAGGATGGTCACAGCGGAGATGATGAGCACCTGAGCGAACCACCGGAAGAAATTACGGACCCAGATGCTGCTGATAATATGATCGATGTAGGAGGCATCGGTGTAGAAAACGAGGGCGGCGTTGGATACCGTCGTCTTTTTTATGGGTCTGATATATTGATAGAAGTTCTTACCGTCAGAGCTTTTGAAATTCCCTATGGAGCTGTCGGCAGTAATGGCCTGGGCGATGTAATCGAGGGAATAGGATACGAGCGGCCGAATAGCGGTATCGGGTGTGACGATGCTGTCGCTATTGTAGTATACCGCGATGCCCAGGAGCCTGTAGTCTTTACTGATGCTGTCGGAAAAACGTTTGATGCCGGTGCTGTCCTCTTGTAACAGATGGATCAGGTCGGTGCGGCTGTAGGCATCGGCGATACGAGCGGTACGTTCCTGCAATTCAATACGGAGGGAGGCGGTTTCGCTGGATATATTGAAATAAGTGAATGCTCCTGCTACGACTGTCATCGCGAGGATAATGGAAAGGATCAGCGTAAAATTAATCTTCAGCTTCATAATCGCGGTCAAGATACGAATTAATCGGCTTGTGATCCCGCATCGGGTTCTAATGAGTTTTTAATCTGATATTTAAATATGTTTAACAGGCGGCGATAAACGGGCTGGCAGAAGAATTGTTGTAATTAAGTAACAACATTCATCACTTTTAAAATACAATAGCAATGAAAATCAAAAGAGGTTTGGTACTTGCGGGGATAGCCGTTGCATTTGCGGGCGGATTTTTTCTATCACGCGGAGAGAAACCCTACAACAGCGTACTGGATGAGCCGAAGGCACCGGTGGTAAAAACATCGTACACGGGAGCGACGGCGGCGCAACCAATTGATTTTGAGAAAGCAGCATCAGCGGCAGTGTCATCGGTGGTCCATATCCGGACGACTACGAAGTTCAAGGAAGTGTCGGGGAAGAGGCCTCCGGGACAGGATCAGGATCCCTTTGGGGATATGTTTGGCGGAGATATGTTCAAACGATTTTTTGGAGACGGCAACGGGCATTCGTTCAGCATGCCTGATCAGCGCGCGTCCGGGTCGGGTGTGATCATCAGCTCCGACGGATATATCGTCACCAATAACCATGTGGTGGACGGGGCTACAGATATTTCGGTGACATTGAACAACCGGAGGAATTACAAGGCAAAGGTCATTGGTAAGGATCCCAATACGGACCTGGCCCTGATCAAGATAGATGCGAAGGATCTGCCTGTGATCAATATCGGAAATTCGGATGATGTGAAGCTGGGACAGTGGGTGCTGGCCATCGGCTATCCGTTGAACCTGGATGTAACGGTGACCCAGGGTATTGTCAGCGCCAAGTCAAGGAATATCGGGATCAATACACGGGCGACAGCACCGGTCGAGTCATTTATACAAACGGATGCCGCGGTGAATCCGGGCAGCAGCGGCGGAGCGCTGGTGAACACCAATGGCGAGCTGATCGCCATTAATTCCGCTATTGCATCGCCCACGGGTTCTTTTGCGGGATACGCATATGCTGTCCCTTCCAACCTGATGAAGAAGGTGATCGGGGACATTATGAAGTATGGTTCGGTCCACAGGGGTTATCTGGGTATCAGCATGGCTCCGGAGGGACTGGATGATGCGAAGAAGAAGGAGTTAGGAATTGGCGATGACATGAGCGGTGTATTTGTGGCCGAGGTAGATCCTAAAGGCGCTGCGGGCGAGGCTGGTCTCCGGAAAGGTGATGTCATTGAAAAGGTAAATGGCACGCAAATAAATTCGGATGCGCAGCTGTCCGAGCTGATCGCGCGGCAGCAGCCTGGTGATAAGGTTAAGATCACTTACCTGCGGGATGGGAAGGAGATGACGGCGGATGCTGTGTTAAAGGACAAGCTGGGTACGTTTGGAAGCATGGCGGCCACTGCGGTGGAATCGCTGGGTGCGGATTTCTCTACCCTGAGCAAAGACGATGCAAAGAAGATGGGCATCGATGGTGGTGTGCGGGTGAGCAATATCCACGATGGCGTTTTAAACAACCAGACGGAGATGCGTCCAGGCTTTGTGATAACGAAGGTGGGCGGCATACCCGTGCATTCGGTGGACGAGTTCAAGTCGGCATTGTTGAAGCAGCGATCGAACTTTATGCTGGAAGGGGTTTATCCGGAAGATAACCAGGTATATTATTATGGCATCAATGGCCTTAGAAAATAAAGGTCTGTTTTGTTTTCATTTTACAAGAGGGGCTGCCGCTCAAGGCAGCCCCTCTATTTTTTTAAGGTGAGGTATTTTTCCGGGAACCGGCATTAAAATTAGTTAGTGATCTAAAGTGTATTGTTTTTCCTGTGACGGGAGGTTGTTATTATTGTTCTGGTCCGTGTTTTGGAAAAGGAGTGTCCTGGTGGGATATGCGAACTCAATTCCTTCTGCTGCAAACTGTTCCATTATCGAGAGGTTGATGTTTTGCTGGATATCCATATAGATATTGTAGTCGGGATCGAGGACGTTGTAGACCACTTCGAAATCGAGGCAGGAGTCGCCGAATTTGAGGAAATGGGCCCTGTCGAACTGAGTTTTGGATTGGGATTCGATGATCTGGCGGATGATAAGCGGGATCTTTCTGATGACTTCGATGGGTGTTTGATAAAGGATGCCAAAGGAGAAGACGATGCGCCTTTTTTCCATCCGCTTGTAGTTATGGACCCATGAGCTGGTGAGGGCGCTATTGCTACAGATGAGCTGTTCACCGCTGAGTGTGCGGATACGGGTGGTCTTGATCCCGATGTATTCGATCGAGCCCATTTTGTCATCGACAATGATGAAGTCCCCTATTTCGAATGGCTTGTCGAAGAAGATGACGAGGTAGCTAAAGAGATCTCCTAAAATAGCTTGTGCTGCGAGTGCGATCGCTATGCCGCCGACGCCGAGACCGGTGATGATGGTGGTGATATTATAGCCGAAGTTGTCGATGACGAATATGAAACCTGTGATCCAGATGATGATGTTGAAGATGAGGAGGATACCTCTGGCTTGTTTCTCTCTTGTCTCGCCCGGCTGGCCAAGCATATAGCGCCGGAGGGAAAATCCCAGAAGGGAAGTTATAAGACGAAGGACTGCCCAGGTGATGATGACCATCATGGCGCCGGCGATGATCCTGTCGACTTTGGGGCTGGTGTCGAGGAATTTAATACCAGCGTAGACGGAAAGTATATAAAGCAGGGGGACGGCTGTTTTTTCGAGGAGGGACACAAGAATGTCATCGAAATTGGTGCTTGTCCGCAGGGAGTATGCGCGTACTTTTTTCAGGACTACGTTCCTGAATATACGGATGACAATAAAGAGAAGGAATATACAGCCGGCGGTGAACAGCCAGTTCTTTACCGGATTGCCCCAGAAAGTGTATTGGAGGAATGTGTCCATAGGTGAGTTGTTTGAAGTGAAAAAATAATACAGCGGAGTTGTACAAAGGTAGCAATGAGCTAAAGTTGTACCCGTGCTTGTTAATTATAATTCCATTAGAAAAACTATTGGCGGAATTTTGGGGTGGGGATATATTTCCACACCACGCTATAATTTTCCGGCCGGGGGCAGGGTGATGGTAAAAACGGAGCCTTTGCCTGGTGTGGAATCGACGGTAATGCGGCCTTTATGAAGCTGAACGATGCGGCGGGCCAGCGGCAGGCCGAGACCGAAGCCTGGAATGGCGTGGCCTTCCTCTGTACGGTAGAAGGGCTGGAAAATATTTTCGATCTCTTCCGGGGGGATGCCCCGGCCATTGTCCGCAACAGAGATCCGGACTTGATTCCTCGATACGTCGAGCCTTACAGTGGTCTGGTGATCATCGGAATATTTGCAAGCGTTGGAAACGATATTTCGGATGGCGGTGAACAGGAGCTCTTCATTGCAGAATACGAGCAGATCGTCCTCTGTCTCCGGAAGGTGTTCGAAGTCCAGGATGACATTGAATGAGGGGTTGTTCTTGGCGATGTCAGCCGGCAGCCGAAGAAGGATCTCGTCTATGCGGGTCAGGTCAATGGACAGGCCTGAAGCGGTGCCGGAAGCGCGGGCGAATTCCAGCAGGATCTGGGTGAGTTTGTTGAGCTGCTG
>DASZWE010000350.1:0-5926 GCA_035546735.1 Puia sp. | reverse complement strand
TGTCTTTTTGCTCAGTCTGGAAGCATGGTTCTCCTACCGGGAAGGGCGGCATCTCTACGAAACAAAAGATACCTTCAGCAGCCTGGCATTGGGATTGGGCAATGTAGCCACAGGACTCGTCACAAAGGCGCTCATCTTCGGACTTTTCACGCTGCTGTACCGCTGGCGGCTGTTTACGCTGGATGGGAGCCGCTGGTGGCATTGGGCGCTGGCCTTCTTCGCCGACGACTTCTCCTACTACTGGTTTCACCGGGCCAGCCATCATATCAACTGGTTCTGGGCGTCACACGTGGTGCATCACTCCTCCCGTCGCTATAATCTTGCCGCCGCCCTGCGTCAGACCTGGACAGGCAATCTGACGGGAGCCTTTCTTTTCTGGTGCTGGATGCCCATCGTCGGCTTTCATCCCATCATCGTGCTCATGATGCAATCCATCAGCCTCATCTATCAGTTCTGGATACATACAGAGACCGTTCAACGCCTGCCCGCCCCGCTGGAATTCATCCTCAACACCCCCTCCCATCACCGGGTGCACCACGGGATCGACCTTCCCTACCTGGACAGGAACCATGGAGGCGTCCTGATCATCTGGGACCGCATTTTCGGGACGTTTACGCCGGAGCAGGGCACTCCGGAATATGGCCTTACCCGCAACATCGGATCTTTCAATCCTTTTATTGTGGCTTTGAAGACCTGGGTCGAATTGTTCCGGAAGGCCATCCACTCGGGCTCCCTGAAGAACGCCTTCCTTTATTTTATCAAGCCCCCGGGCTGGAGCCACGACGGCAGCACCCGGACCACGCGCCAGCTTATAGAGGAGTTCAACCGGCAGCATCCGGACCAGCCTATCGTCCACGGCCGGACCCGGTGAGATTGTCCGTCCCCCCGGCCACCCGGGCTTTAATTTTTTTTAACATTCATTTACGAAATTTATCGTAAATTACACTTATCATAATCTGTTTATGTCAATGACAAGATATATCAAACCAACGGAAAGCGAGCTGGAGATCCTCCAGGTTCTTTGGGATAAAGACCTGGCCAGCGTACGGGAGGTCCATGAAGAGCTGGCAAAATACAAGGACGTAGGCTATACTACAACGCTCAAGCTGATGCAGATCATGCATGAGAAGGGACTGGTAAAAAGAGACGACTCTTTCAAGACCCATATCTACCAGGCTGCTGTCAGCAAGGAGAAAACACAAAAGCATTTGCTGGGCAAGATGATCGACACCTTGTTCGGAGGTTCGCCCACCGAGCTGGTACTCCAGGCGCTGGGCAACCACAAAGCCTCTGCAGCAGAGCTGGAAGAGATCCAACGTTTATTAAATAATCTGAAAAATCAGTAAGCATGCACCAGCTGGCCCAATCCGCTGTATTAAGAGCGCTGGGATGGTCATTATTGAATAGCTTGTGGCAAATGGCCTTTTTATGGCTGGTGTATGTTGTTTTCACCCATATCTTCAGACGGGCGTCTGCGAGCGCAAGACATGGTCTTGCCGTCCTGCTGCTGGGTTCCGGTACGGTCTGGACGATCCTGACCTTTTTCAACGCATTTTTAAACGCCGACCCGGCGACATCTGTGATGTCTGCTTACAGGTGGAGTTTGGCGCCATTTCCCCGGACGCAATGGGTAAGCTCTTTCCTTCAGACAGGTCGTGAGCTGATCAACGAAGGTCTTCCCTACTGCTCGACGCTTTATCTGCTGGTATTACTCTTTCTCTTTGTCCGGTATGGCAGGCAATATTTCTATTCCAGGAAGCTGATCCGCACGGGTCTCTCCCGGTGCGCCCCGGAGCTGCGGGTGTTTATGGAACAGACCGCGCGGCGGATGGGTATAAAGAAAGAAGTAAAGATTTATTTGTCCCGGCTCGTGGAAGGACCGGTAACGCTGGGTTCCTTAAAACCTGTCATTCTCGTTCCGCTCGCTACGGTATGCAATCTCAGCACACAGCAAGTGGAGGCGCTGGTCCTGCATGAGCTGGCCCATATACGCAAACATGACTATCTGCTCCATCTGTGGGTAGCTGCTCTGGACGCGTTCTTCTTTTTTAATCCTTTTTCACGGCTGCTGATCCGGAGCATTCAAAAGGAAAGAGAGCATCGCTGCGATGACCTGGTCCTTCAATTCCGGTATGATCCGCATGTCTATGTCTCCGCATTGATGACCCTCGCCAGGAGCATACAGGGCAATCCTCGTTTGGCGCTGGCCGCCACCGGCAGCCATGACGGACTCCTCCTGCAAAGGGTCAAAAGGATATTAAGGCTCGATACGGCCCCCGAGCCTTTAAAAGGCAGGCCCCTGCTATTTATATGCTGCACGCTTCTCATCGCGGGCATGGCGCTTTCCCGCCCCACACTCAGTATACTCCGGGACAGGATAGAAAGACCGGCGCGGACTGTCGCCGCCCCGTCAAAGGATATCCCTGATCTGCGGGAATCCACCACCCCAACCTTTGTTACTGTCGGCGTTCCGCTCAGGGATCGTCTGGCTGATCATCCGGCGGCGACCAGGATTTCTCATAAAAAACCGGTGCATTCGCACCATGGTGACGAAGATAATTATGATGACGACGACCTGGATATTGCCCGGACCGACGCCTCTTCGTCCGATGCAGATGATGACGGCGGCCTGGCTGGCTATGCTTCCCTGGTGCAACAGCGGGATTATTCCATCGTGGCGCACACGACCGTCAGTCCAAAAGTAGACGTTGTTCCCTCCAATCCATCCGGTGAGGCATGCCCCCTCGAGGCTCCGGCGCCCTATGTTCCCAACTCGAGCTTCTCTTTTCAGCGTATACAGGACAGCACTTTTCCCGGCGCCCAATATGTCTATATGCAGCAAATGGCCTCCCGCCAGGTGGAGCAGGCCATCCTCAAAATGCAAAAAGAGCTGCAATATCAGCTGAAGATATTGCAACAATCCAGCTCAAAGGACATCCCCGACCTAAAGCAAAAGCAGCAGATCATCCTGGAACAGCTGAAGCTGCAACAGCAGTATCTTGAAAAACAGCAACAGCTCCAGAAAAAACTCGAAAAAATTGGTAAAAAGCGGGTTATCGTCGTGATCTAAATGTCCGGAAAACGGACCTCAGTGTAATATAGCCCGTTTTCCGGAAAAGGCTAATGTCTGTCCTTCGGACAACGAGCCTCCGGCCCGTTCTGAAAATTTAATTTACACCTACCACACGTTTTTGGGACACCAATCCCCGTATTTATTGCCGATAAGGAATCCCAGCACGATCTCATGGGTCCCTTTGCTGATGGTATTGAGCCGGGAAGTCGTCAGGTCATAGGAATAGCCGATATTGAACGTATTGGATACATTGAGACCTACCATGGCGGCAAAGCCGTCATAGGTCCGTACGCTGGCGCCAATCCATAACAGGTCCTGGTATTGCAGCTTTGCATTGAAGTCTATCTGTACCGGCAGCGGGTCTACATATTTTACCATTACGGAAGGTATCAGGTTATAATCATCGCTCAGGAGGATGCGATATCCGGCCTCTCCAAAAAGATGCGGCACCAGCTTGCCGGGGTTGGGAGCTACCTTGTCCGTAAATGCTATCTTCTCAGGTATGATCTGCTGGGCGGAAACTCCTACGAAATAGTCGGCTGAATAGACCCAGACACCGGCGTTGAAGTCGGGCTTGATCTTGTTCAGCTGGCCGCTGCTATAGACAACGGGATCCACCGGCACATCGAAGAACAGCTTGCTCCTGTCAAGCCCCAGCTGGCTGATCCCTGCGCCAAAACCCAGGGCCAGGCTGGTACGGGTGGTAATGCCCAGATGATAGGCATAGGTAAGATAGGCTGAAAATCTGCTAAGGGGTCCGGTCCGATCGTCCAGCACCTGCAGGCCGATGCCATGATGTGGCCTGGCTGAAGTATAGTCATCCCAATAATCCCTGCCCCGGGGGTTAAAACCTGGCTTGTGAAAAGAAGTGACGTTCTCCCTGTCGTCCTTTTTCCCAATGGGGCCATGAATGGTCAGATAGGTGGTAATGGGTGCATCCTGGACCCCCAACCACTGATGGCGATGGCTGATCTTTACGTCGGTGTAGTTCTCGATGCCCGTAAGGGCGGGATTGAGGATATAGTTGTTGAGGATATATTGCGTGTACTCGGGCTTCTGTTGTGCGTGCAACAGCGTTCCCATAAGCAGGCAGACAGTTATCGAAAAAGCGCTCTTCAGAAACTGAAATTTACGACCTTCAGGCCATCCGCCCAAGTAAAGCTTTCGCCCGCTGTCCTTCGCAGAACAAAAGGTCCAGGATGGAAAGATTAGGGATAAAGCCCGTGATCTCTTCGAATACCTGGCGATAGACCACGGGAGGCCACAGAGTGGTATCCGTTATATTCTTTGGGAGGAGCTTCCCCCTCCAGTCCACCTCTTCTTCATATACGGGCCGGTAGACATCCGTCAACGATACCCGTGCGGATA
Organism: Puia sp.; assembly: GCA_035546735.1. Taxonomy (GTDB): domain Bacteria; phylum Bacteroidota; class Bacteroidia; order Chitinophagales; family Chitinophagaceae; genus Puia. Next base: position 1,485 of record DASZWE010000350.1, on the reverse strand, counting down.
TGGCAAGGACCTGGCATGTCCATTCAAAACAGGCCAGGTTCCAATCCAATAAAAAATGAAAGGGTTTGCGATAAAGCTGATCCAGCTGATCCCGGTAAAATTCGAACCAGGGGCTGCGGCTATAGCAGGCAAGGAGGGTCTTCCAATGCTGATCCTGCCAGCGATAGGCACCGGCAATCTTTACATCCTTCATCAGTGTCTTTTGATCCCGCCCCTTCGCCAGGGGAATGCTCAGATCGATGCGTCCCTGGGAGCCTGCAAGCTGACATCTGTTGCGAAAACTCATTTTCTGGAAGAAATCATATTGTTCAAATACTATATTCGATAACGTATTTGATATTTTATATAATATAACGCTTGGAAAATATTGTAAATCAGTTATTAAGTTCATTTATTTACTATTAAACTTCATTTTGTTCAACCAGGCCCTACCATTTGGATCCAGGATGTTCTTTGGGGTTGGGCACACTCCTATCTAAATTGGCGATAAACAAATATAATGAACTTTATATCAATAAATTAAACAATTATATATCCCGCTAATCAAATTAGTCTGTCTTTTTCGGGCGTTTTGCGGCTTTTTGCGGCCTGAAAACCAAAGAAATTAGCAGGGCTGCTGCCCCAAAAAACATATAAAAATGGACGCTTTCCCCACCCTCTTTTGGGGTCATGGCAACGGCAGCATAAGAGTCCGCCGAAGGGATAAGCCTCTCCTCTTCGGTCCGGGTCAGGTCCCAGTCGGCCACTCCCTTACCCGTGAGATAGGTCAGCATTTCCAGCTCATCCTTTCGCCGCTCTTTTAGCTCATCGAAGTATTTCTTCCCTGCAGGGCAGCTCAGGTCGCCGGTGGCAGGATGGGTGATGATATACCGCGCCTGGAAGTTTTCCGTATTGGCCGTCTCCTGGAAGAGCAGGTCCTGTGGAAAAGCCTTTCGGTTGTACCGGAAATGCAGACGGGTAAAGAATACATTTTCCGGCAAGTCCTCGTCATGCGTCCGCCGGCCATCCATCCACCATACCCCGGCCTGAACCAGGTCCTGCCTGGAGGGAGCAGCGGCAACACAGGGGTCGCATTTCAGATAGTTGCCGGGGCTGACGTCCCAGGCATATTCCAGCATCGCCACAGATCTTCCCTCCATCTTCCACTGGTGCTGAAAAAGGTTGGAGTAAAAATTCGAGAAGTTATTCTGTACGAACAGGGGGATATTCTTTCCGGTGGGCAGGGCAACAGTGCGGTAGTTGGCGCATTCGACCCTCCCTTTTTTGCTGAACGCATATACGATCATATCCTGGTCGCCGTCCGCATTGGCCATACCCAGCCGGATAGGCAGCATGAAGCGGGGTGACTGGAAAGAGATCTGTATCGGTCGCAAAAAATTCCCCGGCAGTTTTTTCTTTTCCTCCTCGTTGACCTTTACCACAAAGAATTTCAGGTTGCTCTTAATATAGGGCTCCAGCACCTCTTCGGCCCCTTCCGGGATCTTA
>DASZWE010000349.1:0-15057 GCA_035546735.1 Puia sp. | reverse complement strand
AGATTTGGCAAGGCCCCCACCGAACTAAAGAATCACCCGCTGCATCAATGATTTGATAACAATTGTTATCGTCCCGCCCCTGGCGTCGCCCTACCTTTGTCAAAAATGAATATGAAAGCAGCAGTATTATACTCCAACGACGGAGCCCCCCGATACGCAGACATGCCGGAACCTACGCCACAGAACGATCAGGAAGTGCTGGTATCCGTAAAGGCCGTAGCGCTAAAACATTTTGACAGGAGCCGGGCGACAGGCGCCCATTATTCCACCGAAGGCCAGGAGCGGGAAGCAACGGTCATCGGCGGCGACGGGGTTTGCGTGCTGCCCGATGGCGTCCGGGTGTATGCATTGGGAGCCAGTGGAATGATGGCCGAAAAGGCGACAGTGGAAAAGGACAGGATCGTACCATTGCCGGCAGGACTCGATGATATTACCGCGGCGGCGCTTCCAAACGCCGTCATTGGAGCCGCCATGGCCCTCCGGTTCCGGGCAGGAATAGAGCCAGGGGATACGGTGCTGATCAACGGCGCAACAGGCTTCACCGGCAGGGTGGCGGTACAGATCGCCCGGTATTATGGTGCAGGCAGGATCATTGCCACGGGAAGGAATGACCAGTCCCTGCAGGAACTGAAAACCCTGGGCGCTGACGAGACCCTTCTCATCGACGGAAAATTTGCCGAACACCTGCAGCAACTTCATCAAAAAACACCCATTCATGTCGTCATCGACTACCTGTGGGGACAGACGGCCGAAATAATTCTGGCAACGATAAAAGGAAAGGGATCTTTTACTCCACACATGCGATTCGTATCTGTAGGCGCTATGACAGGGGACACTATCCAGCTGTCCGCCGCCAACCTTCGCAGCGCCAACCTTCAATTGTCAGGGTCCGGTCTGGGCAGCTGGACAAAGGGGCAGGTAAGGCTGCTCTTTTCCGAAATTCTCCCCGAAATGTTCCAACTGGCCGCAGAGGGACGACTGAAGATCGACACCGTCCGGGTCCCTCTGTCCGACATAGAAAATTTATCGAAGGTCGAAGTGCCCGGTGGTCAAAGGCTGGTCGTTGAGATCTAGGAAGCTTTCACCAATAACGTCCCGGGCTTTTTCTCCGTACCCTTTTGACGCAGCCACCGGCGCTGTAGCCAGTTCCTCACCGGCTCGTCATACAGCTTCAGGCTTGCATAAGCAATCACCACCGCGCCGATAAAAGTAGCCAGGGCATAAGGCAGCGCCTGCCAAAATCCCACCCCCTTGTGATCGCTCACCCACCCGGTATAAGTATAGATCAGCGGATAATGCGTGATGTAGATGGGATAAGATATGTCACCAAAGAACTTACATACCCTCGCCGCCCGCTTGCCGGTGATGACACCGCTGGCGCCCAGGTAGACGATCAGGGGGAATACCAATATGATGTTCAGCGACTCGTAAAGACCATTCGCCCACAGGTGGTCCTTGCCTCCTACCCGTGGGAAAGCCAGCACGACGGCCAGCAGCAGGCTGCACCAAAAAAAGGCGTTTTTCACCCGTATAAGCTTGCCAACACGGCAAAGCAGCAGCCCGGCAAAAAAGGGAAACAGCATACGCGTAAATCCGATCCGCAGCTGCAACGCGTCGATGGACCAGCCTCCGATGACATCCCCATCCTTGCTGGTAACAGTATAATGGATCAATGCGGCGCCAGCCAGTATCACAAAAATGGACAGCACCGTTTTGGAGAATTTCCGGACGAACAAAGCATAGAAAATATTGGCTACATATTCGAAGAACAACGACCAGCACGGACCATCCAGCGGATGCATCTCCTGCCAGCCCCGTATGTCCCAGGAAATGGGTATGGGAATAAGCGTAAACCCGATGAGCATGATGAGCAGCATCTTCCAAACAGGGACGGTATGGATGGCGGGGAATACGGCGGAATCCTGGAAGTAAAAAAATATGGCTCCTACCACCGTTCCCAGGATCACCAGCGGATGCAATCGCACGAGACGGCGTTTAAAGAATGCACCGATGGTCAGCTTGCCCCAGCGGTCATCATACGCATAGCTGATAACAAAACCCGACAACAAAAAGAAAAAATCTACGGCGAGATAGCCGTGGTTGACGATCTGGTACAACGGACCGGCGGAATGTGCTTCGAAAATGTGGAAAATAACTACAATAATGGCAGCAACGCCACGCAAACCATCGAGTATCGGATAATGCGGTTTGGTGTTAAGAGGGTTCATGATAAAATATAATTTAAAAATCGATTCCTGTGCTAAGCCGGATGCCATTGGCGGATACTCCCGGATGATCAAGATAGGTAAAACGATGGACAAAATCGATTCGTATAATATTAAAAATATTATAGATGCCGACGCCCGCCTCCAGGTAAGGCTGATCACCCAACGCGTAGGTGGATAGCCTGCCCTTATCGTCCAAAGGGAATTGCATTTGCGCGGGGTTCAGATTGGGATCATTTTCCCGCCTCAGGCCACCGTAAAGCAGCTTGCCTTCGATGACTTCCCGAAGCCGTAGTTTCTTTAGCAGCGGTATCCTGTTGAGAAAAAATCCATTAAAATAATGATCGATATGGAGCGCGGCATAGTGGTCGCTGATAAGCTCTTCCACATTCATAAGATTGTACGCGCCAAAACTGTAGAAATACGAAGGATTGGCCGGGTGTATGATCAGCAAGGGGAATGGCAGGCTCCCACTGATATAACCCGCGCTCAGCCGGATGTCTGAATAGCCAAGGGGAGCGAGATACCATCGTTTGGACACGCCGAGTTGGAACGCCTGGTAATTGTACTCACCGTTGAACAACCCTTTCACACCGGCGGCATATTGAAAGCTAAGGACGGGATACTTGTTTGGAATGGAGAGGCGGTAATTCCGGCCCTGATAGAACTGCTGGTGCGGGGACCAGCCGAAAGCAACGGCCAGCTGCGTCGTGGTCAGGCTGGATATGGTGTCGGGCTGGATGGGCTCATGGGGATAAATATAATAAAGCGACTGCGCAGGTTGTTGCAGCCAGTAACGCATCCCCAGGTTGTAGGAGAAATGATCCCCGAATTCATGGACATAATTGAGGCTGGCGATGTCCGTATACAGCCACTTTCCCCCGATGCCACGGCTAAATGAGCCTAAAAATGTATTGCCTTGGGTAAATTGGGTCTCCTGGCCGGGATTGCGGACGTCGTGTAAAAAGCTGGCCTGGATATAATGGAACGGATATTTGTAAATGGACTTGTGATTGAGGGAATAGGTGGCGTTTAGTTTGTATTTCCACCGTTGGTCGCCGACGGAATAGGCGGCGTAGTCTTCCGTGAAAATGCGCGTGCTCATTCTTGCGGTGGATCGTCCGCCGAACTGGTACCGGCTTCCTTCCAGCGAGTTGAAAGAATAGAAGCTGCCGACAGGTCCGATATCGAACGGTCCAACGGCTTTATAGCCCGACAAAAACAGGGTGATATAATCCATCAATCGGTGATAGGACCGCATTTTCACCAGGCTGTCCATATTCGCATAAGTCCTTACCTCGGAGGGACTCAGCGGGGACGGGCGGTCATGTACCCAAAAGCTATCCGGCTGAGGCACGGACTGCAACGTAGTGTCCACAGGCAGACCCCGGAAAACCGCATCGGGCAGGCTGGAATCCGAGACCTGCGAGACGGTGATGGCGCGCTCGCCATAAAACCCCATGTTATTTTTTAAAAGGCTGAAATAGGAAAGTATATCCGTAAATGGACGGTAATAACGTCCGGCCGGTCCTTTTTCAAAGGTCTGCGTGATCCGGAAGCTCTTTACCCAATTGAGGTTACTGTGATTGCTCGTCTCCATCTCCGCCCTTTTGATGGCATAAGATCCGTCAAGGGTGATGTATAAGCTTCCCTTGAAAAGCAGGTCGTGCGGATTGCGCGGGACAAAGTCGAGGTGGACCAGACACTCGCCCCCTTCTACCACGGTGTCCTTTATAAAAAATTCATACAGATCGGGCGCCATCCCCGTCACGGGACCAACGAATTGCAGGGTGAAGACGGACATCGTATTGTCATAGACGGTAAAATCTTCATAGAGCCTGCTCATGATGACGCTGACACCGCTCATGTCGATATAATCTCCCCAATCTACTCGTTTGTGACCTAAAATAACCTGTTTCTTCCTGTCCGGCTTTGCACTGGAATAATTCCGCGAAACCGTTTCCTCCAGGAAGGCGGGCACCAAAGATTTACCGGGTACAAGGGTCGTATCAGGTGCAAATAAAAAATGGTAGCGTTTAAAAAGCTTGCCGTCCGAGATGATCTTCGGAGGACGATCCGCCAATACACGGATCTTGTCATACTCATCGTAGGTCAGATAGGGATATTTCGCCGGTGCATTTTGCTCCTTATGGGCAATGACCTGACGGATCAATTCCACCGCCGGGTTATTTTTGTTCCGGTATCTTCTTTTTTTGTTGACTACAACTTCTTGCAGCGCCGCATAAGACACGGAGAGAAAGATGGTCAGAGGGCCCACAGTTGTGTCAGACAGGACAACCTTGGCGGGCGCATACCCACTGGCGCTGAATTTGATCTCATGTATCCTGCTATCCACATTTATCCTGAACCTGCCCCGCCCGTCGGTCAGCGTGCCCTTGCCGGTGGCTGGCAGCAGTATGCTCACATTCGACAATGGCAGATGGGACGCAGAATCCAGGACAACACCCGTCAGCAACCTTTTCTGCCCTGCAGCGGCTTGCATTAACAATAAGGTGACGGTCAATATTATGAGAGATTTTTTGATAAGCACCGGATTTGATATCCAATGCCAATGTACAAAAAAGCTATCGCACCACAATCAGCGGGCCCGTTCTACGGTCCTCCAGTCGCCCGATAGCCCGGCAGCAGGCCTCCGGCAGTCCGCTTTGCTTCAGCAGTTCCTCGAACGCAGACGCGCCTTGGCCTGTAACAGCCACCAGCAGACCGCCGCTCGTCTGCGGGTCCGCCAGTATATTTCGTTGCCAGTCCGTCAGCGGCCCAATTTTATTGCCATAGCTGTTCCAGTTCCGGACCGTTCCACCAGGGATACAACCCAGCTCCAGGTAATGCGGCAGCGACGCTATCACCGGCACCTGCTCAAAATCCAGTACGGCGGACACGCCACTGCCCTCGCACATTTCCGCCAGATGCCCCAGCAGCCCAAAACCCGTCACATCCGTCATCGCCTTCACGCTGTCCCGCTGGCCAAATGTCTCTCCCAGCTTGTTCAGCTTCACCATGCTCGCTAAAGCAACAGCGGCATCCTCCGGCCTCAGCACGCCCCGCTTTTGCGCAGTCGACAACACACCCACTCCCAACGGCTTTGTCAGATAAAGCCGGCACCCCACTTCCGCCGTGGAATTCTTTTTCAGGTGCACCGGGCTTACCAGCCCGTTGACAGCCAGTCCGAACACCGGCTCCGGACAATCGATACTATGCCCCCCGGCCAGCATAATACCCGCCTCCGCACACACCGCCCTCGCCCCCTCCAGCACCCGCTGCGCCACCTCCGGCGCCAGCTTATCCACCGGCCATCCCAATATGGCGATCGCCAGCACAGGCCGGCCACCCATCGCATACACATCACTGATAGCATTTGTGGAGGCGATACGTCCAAAGTCGAATGCATCATCCACAATGGGCATAAAGAAATCCGTCGTCGAGATCAGCGCAGTCCCATTGCCCAGGTCCAGCACAGCGGCGTCATCCCGTTTGTCGTTCCCCACGAGCAGCCGCGGGTCCTGCATCCCCGGCAACGGGCTATGTAATATCTTATCCAGGATGGCCGGGCTGATCTTACAGCCGCAGCCGGCGCCATGTGAATACTGTGTCAGTTTTATGTCCATAATGTTTGCTTATCCGCAGCCGTTAGCACGAGTGCAGCGTTTATGCCGGCGCTCCCCTCCGCCACAGGCACCTTTATAATATGTCCACCAGCCCGCCCCTGCAGGCCGGCTCGATAAGTCTTGTCGTAATATACAAGCACCTCGCGGATAAAATCCTCCATCCTTCCCTCCCGGATGGCCGCGACAGCCCGCTTCGTCTGTTCCGGTCCCAGCCTTTTCCAGATCCGTTCCGTACACTCCACTAAAAAATCCTTGTCCAGCGATCCATATTCTTCCACCAGCGCCCGCACCCTCACCTCCAACGGGGCCTGCACGTCGAACAGCACCGCCGCCCGCATCCCATTCCAGATTGTACGGGGCACCGTTCTTTTCCCGATGGTCAGACTCTCATCCTCTATCCATATCCTCCGGTGTTCGTCGAATCCATACAGCTCCCCGGCAAGATCATTCTCAAACTGCTCCTGGGATGGCTGCACCAATCTGCCCAGCGTGCCATAAGTAGAACCCTGGTGCTGTGCCAGCTGTTCCAGGTCGATGATCTGCTCGCCGCGGACTTTCAGCTCGTGTAATATCCTCGTCTTACCCGAACCCGTCATGCCTCCCACCACTGACAAAGACCACTCCCTTTCAAACTGATCCAGCACCCAGCGGCGGTAACGCTTGTACCCTTTTTCCAAAAGATAAACCTGGAAGCCATAAAGATCCAGCGCCCAGGCCATGGCTCCGCTCCGCATCCCGCCCCGCCAGCAATGCACGGCTATTTTTTTCCCGGGCGCCTTCTCCAATGCCGTCCGGATAAAACCCGACCACTTCGACCCGGCCAGATCGAACCCCAGCAGGATCGCAGCCTCCCGGCTTTCCTGCTTGTAGGTAGTACCTACCCGCACCCGCTCTTCATTGCTGAACAAGGGCAGGTTGAAGGCGCCGGGAATATGCCCCTGCGCAAACTCCGCCGGCGTACGCACATCCGCTATGGGTATCTGTTCCCCCATATCCATCAGCTCATATATGGTAATCCGCTGGATCATTCCGGCAAAGTAAATAAAATTCTAATTTCATTCTAATTCTATTCTAATGAAGAAGTATATTTTGCAAATCACTCCTGATGGTGTGCGGTAAAAATGACCACTCTTCGAATCGTTAACAGTTTGCAAAAATGAGAAAATTGGCTTGGCGGTTATTTTTTCATTTTTATAAATTTGTCGCCGTCGAAAAAGCGACAAACCAGAACAGCGGAGACACCCGCACGGAAATATCTGTATAGATGACGTTTTAGGGAACAATTTATATAATATATTTTCTTATGACTATGCTTGCAAAATTGACGCGTAGTGTGTACTTCTTTCTATTGACTACGCCCCTGTTGGCCATCCCCTTTTCCCGAAGCATGGCTCAAAGCTTTTACCTGTACACGCCCCTCACGGAGATTTCGGTCCCGCCGGGACAATCTATCGATTATTCCATCGATGTGGTCAATAAGGGTGGTTCGCCTCAATCGGCCAACCTAGCCGTGGAAGGGCTGCCCCATGACTGGACGTATCAATTGAAGTCGGGCGGATGGAATGTCAAAAGCATTTCCGTGCTCCCCGGGGAAAAAAAGAATTTTTCCCTTCAGCTCCAGGTGCCCCTGAAGGTAAATAAAGGGACCTATCACTTTTCCGTAAGGGCCAGGGGCCTTACTGAATTACCACTGGCCGTTGTGGTATCGCAACAGGGCACCTTTCGAACAGAGCTCACTACCGACCAGTCTAATATGGCTGGCGCCGCCAATTCTACCTTTACATTCAATGCCAAATTGCGCAATTCCACCGATGCGGCTCAGGCATACGCGTTGAACACAATGGCGCCTCCGGGATGGAAGGTGAGCTTCAAAGCCAATTACAAACAGGTGTCGTCCGTCAATATCGAGCCTGGGCATATACAGGACATTACCATCGATGTAGATCCACCGGATGAGACAGCCGCAGGTACCTATAGGATACCCATAGTAGCCACGACAGGCGCGACATCCGCCGACCTTCCCCTGACAGTCAGCATCACGGGATCCTATTCGATGCAGCTGACGACGCCCACGGGTCTGCTGAGTACGACGACGACAGCGGGCGACCACCGGCGATTGGAGCTGGTAGTAAAGAACACCGGGTCCGCCGAGTTGAAGAACATCGACCTTACTTCCACCTTACCCGCCAATTGGGATGTCAGCTTCGACCCTAAAAAAATAGACGACCTGCCTCCCGGCCAGACAGCCCAGGTGTCGGCCATCCTGACGCCCGACCAGAAAGCCATCGCGGGCGACTATATGGCCGATCTGAGGGCCAGAGCGGCGGAAGCCAGCGCCGTGGCGCCGCTGAGAGTGTCCGTCGAGACATCCTTATTGTGGAGCTGGGCGGGAATACTGATCATCCTCGTCGCAGTAGGCAGCGTTTATTTTCTATTCAGGAAATATGGCAGGAGGTAAGCGATGAAAGATCCTGTCATAGCTATCACACGGCTTACCAAACGATATGGGTCCCTTACAGCCGTCGACAGCCTGGACCTGTCTATTTACAAAGGCGAGGTATTCGGTCTGCTGGGCCCGAATGGAGCCGGAAAGTCCACAACGATCCTCATGCTGCTGGGACTGACGGAGCCTTTCGCCGGCTTCATGAAAGTATGCGGCATCGATCCTACCAAAAACCCTATCGAGGTAAAGAGAAAAGTCGGCTACCTGCCCGACGACGTAGGCTTTTACGACAACCGTACCGGTCTCGACAACCTGCTGTATACAGCCCGCCTGAATCGCATACCCAAAGACCAGGCGCTCCGCAAAGCGCATCAGTTGCTGGAGCAGGTAGGACTCGCGGCAGAAACAAAAAAAAGAGCCGGCGCCTATTCCCGTGGCATGCGACAACGTCTTGGACTGGCGGACGTACTGATAAAGGACCCGGAGATCATCATCCTCGACGAGCCGACACTGGGCATCGATCCTACAGGCGTAAGGGAATTCCTGGATCTCATCGTGCGGCTCAGCAGGGATCAGGGCATTACGGTGCTGTTGAGCTCGCACCACCTGCACCAGGTGCAGCAGATCTGTGACAGGGTAGGATTATTCGTCGGCGGAAAACTGATCGCAGAAGGCGATATTACCGCCCTCTCCGCTAAGATCTTTGGAGAAGAGCCCTTTCTCATCGAGGCGGACATCGTATGTCCGGCAAGCGAAGATATTTCTCCCTTGCAGACCGCGCTCCGGCAACTGGAAGGCGTGGGTTCGCTTACGGTCACCGGCGGAAGCCTTCACATAGGGTGCAGCCATGATGTCACCGCCGACATCGCCCGGACAGTCGTCCAATCCGGCTACGGCCTCACCCGCCTGCAAAAAAAGACCCATGGACTGGACGATATCTATCACCGTTATTTCGAAGGAGGGAAAGCATAATGGAACATCCCACAGGCCGCCGGGCCCTGCATCCATTCTGGGTCATCGTGAACAAAGAAATGACGGACCATGTCCGCAGCTGGCGCTTTATTATCCTGCTGTCCCTGATCCTGCTCACCTGCTTCGGATCATTGTACACAGCAGTGAACAATATCGGTACACCCGCCAAACCCGGTACCCCCGACAACGGCGCTTTCTTCTTCCTGAAGCTATTCACAGCTACGGACGGTACGCTGCCCTCTTTCATCGTCTTCATCAATTTCCTCGGCCCCTTGCTGGGGATTACCCTTGGCTTCGATGCAGTGAATTCGGAGAGAGGCACGCTCAGTCGTATCATGTCCCAGCCCATACACCGTGACTATCTGCTCAATGCAAAATTTACGGCCTCCCTGCTGGTAGTGGCCATCCTGTTCTTTTCCCTGACCTTCCTCGTCATGGGACTGGGTCTTATCGTTATCGGAGTACCGCCGACAGCAGGTGAATTCTTCCGGATACTATCCTTTACGCTGATCAGCGTCCTGTATGTGGCCTTCTGGCTCAATCTGTCCATCCTGTTTTCCGTACGCTTCCGGCAACCCGCGACCTCGGCCCTGACATCCATCGCCGTATGGCTCTTTCTGGCCATCTTCTATCCTATCCTGATCAGGATGGCGGCGCACGCAATGGCCCCGGATCAAGGCATCATGGCCGACCCGGATGCGATCGTGCAATACCAGCACACGGTGCTCAACCTCCTGCGCTTCGCCCCCAGCCAGTTGTTCAGCGACGCGACCACCACCCTGCTGATGCCCATGGTCCGAAGCCTTGGTCCGCTGACGATGGAGCAGGTGGCAGGCGCTATCCCGAACCCGTTGCCGCTGGGTGAAAGCCTCTTCATCGTCTGGCCGCAGCTGACAGGACTCATTGCCGCCACCATACTATGTTTCGCCTTATCCTATTTCTCTTTCATGCGAAAGGAGATCCGTTCCCGGTAAATGCCTTACTGCAAAGGGAGTACCTCCTGATTCCGAAAGGCCAGCGGCGACAGCGTAGTCTGTCTCTTGAAAAAGTTGGAAAAATGAGCGACCTCCTCAAATCCAAGGCTCCAGGCAATTTCAGAAACATTCCAGTCCGTCTGCCTGAGAAGGATCTTCGCCTCCTGGGTGATACGATTGGCAATGAGGACAGTAGTGGTCTTGCCGGTGTTCTCCTTCAATACCTTGTTGAGATGGTTGACATGGACGGCCAGACGGTCTGCATAATCCTTGGCCGTACGCAGCTTGAGCTGCTGCCGGGGATTGTCGATGGGGAACTGCCGCTCCAGCAACTCGATGAACAGGGACGCTACGCGCGCCGAGGCATTGTGCGTGGAATAAAGAGCAGTGGCAGGTTGGAGCTTTTGACCATAGTGGATCAGCTCCAGCACATAATTGCGTAACAGGTCGTATTTAAAGACATAGTCGGATGACATCTCCTTGTACATCTTCTGAAAGATATAGGTCAGCTCCTGCGTATGCTCTTCCGTCAGTTGGAAGACAGGATAGCCGCCGGACCTGAAAATGGGAAGATCATCCAGGATGACGCCGCTCTTGGTCTGTACCAGGAAATCTTCCGTAAAAATGCAGAAGAACCCTTTTTGCACCACGTCGAGCGGTATCCACCGATAAGGTATCTTGGGCGTACCGAATAAAAGACCGCTCTTTTCTATATTGATCACTTTGTCGGCGTACTCCGCCCTGTTCGCTCCATTGATAAGGCTGATCTTATAATAGGTCCGGCGGTTGTACGGCATCACAGGCTTTTCTCTCAGCTTTGCATACAATTCCTCCGTATTGAAGATGGAAAAATGCCCTATTTCCCGGCTAATACCTTTAGGCAAAAGAGAATCCACCGCTACCTGGGAGGCCAGGGAGGCGTGTTGGTAGAATTCGTCCAGCGTCATGATTTCCATGGTAAAATCCTATCTTGCTCCAAACTGATAACTATGTCACAGGTAAAATGGTTCGAAAGACAGTTTGATTTTTCATAGACTTTACGACAACAGCTCGTCCAATCCCTCCTGCCGGAAGATCACCTGCCCCAGTTTCAGGTCCGACCAGCCTGGTTTGAGCTTATACGTAAAGACGGGCCGCCCTTCTTTCAGGTCGCAGCCGATACAGCAGGCATAAATGGCATCCATCCCGGCGACCTCCTCCAATTGATGAAGATGTGTCGAAATAAAGAAGAAAGAACCCCGGAAGGCCGTGAGCCCCTTGATGGTCATCTTTGATATAGCCAGCGCGTCATCGATGTTGGTCCCCCTGAACAGCTCGTCGAATACGGCGAAACAACGCCGGCCTTTTCGTACCTCAACCACCACGTTTTTCAGAGCCTGTATCTCGGTCATAAAATGACTATAGCCATGCTGCATATCGTCATTGAGATGGATGGCTACGGAAATGACATCGAAGAAGGGCAGTACGCACTTCTCAGCGGGAACAGCCAACCCAAGATGCGCCAGGTATACACATAGTCCGATGGATTTTAATAAAGTTGATTTCCCGGACATATTGGGCCCTGTTATCAGCGTGACAGGAGGCGCTACCGCCAGGCTGTTTCGGACAGGATATTTCAATAAGGGATGATAAAATTCGGAGAGGATCAATCCGCCGTCATCAAAGGACGGAAAGTTCAGCCGGTGAATATGTATCCCTTTCGATATGGAATACCAGGCCTCGAAAGTGAAAAAATCCTTCCAGAAACGGTCCATCTCTCCTTCATTCATCTTCTTCTGCAATAGCTCCGCCAGACAGGCGGTATCTGCTAAGGATAGTCCCCTGTCCCGGGCAATGGCGTAATATTTTTCGACCTGGAGCTCCGACAGCATACGCCGGATATTTGTAAGGCCTTCCCGGAACGACGCAGGAAAGACGTCTGTCCTCAGCCTGGAAAAATAAAGCTGGTTGATCTTATGAAAAAAATAGAACAGCTGGTAAAGACCACCTTTCTCCCTGTTGCGTTCCGATGCAGTAAAGAAGAAATGGACCTTCAGGGACACGCCCGTCAGATTGCTGCCGCCAATCCGTTTTTCTTCTATATAGCTGTATACCTGGTTGAACTCCACCTTGGGGTAAGAGATGGGAACATACAGATGATCATGCTGTAACAGCCCTTTCAGTATCTCCTGTCGATGGTAGATGTCCTCTACAGATCCGGGCATTTCTGTCAGCACCTGCTCAAGCACATCCCGGGAATGCTCATTGTACAGGAAGTCGAACAGGGGAAGTATCTCCTTCTTAAAATGCAGGTCGTAGACATTTACCATCCCTTAAATATAGTCTCGCCTAAAAAGAATTGCTATAACGGGCCATTGGATTTAAGAAAACTTTGGGATATGACAGAGAGCAGCCCATCCCTGGGCAGGTCGAGCCGCAGCTCCCAGAAAAAGATCCCGTTAAGCCCCTTCTCCTTTACGTAGGCAGCCTTTGCAGCAATAGACCGTTCGTTGTCATAGGTCAGGAATGATCTCCGCGCGGCATTGTACATATAAGGTGCCCTGGCGCTATCATCCCAGTACTCCCGGTACCCATTGGCCAACGTATAATGCCGTCGTATCTGCCGCATGGATATAAATCGCGAAAATCGCCCGGGCTGATACAAGCCATGCCCCACCTCCGGCACATGCACAAACAATCTGCCATAAAAAGCAGCCCCGACAGCGACTTTATGCAGCGGCACGCCCAGCGAATCCAGGTACCGGACAGCATTGTCGACAGACTCCTGTTGTAGCGCAGTAGAATACAAGGGTGTATGATGCCCCGTGACAGGGCTGCGGCTCCCGATCATATCATAGGTCATCAGATCGATCCTGTCCACGATGCCAGCAGCCTCCACCACGTCGACACACCCCCGCAGATAGGGAGAAAATCCGGCCAGGATAAAGCTGATCTCCTTAGACGCACCCAGCGTATCCCGTAACGTGCGCAATAAGGCTATAAGATTCGACCCATCCGAAGCAGCATACGGATGACCCCGATAACCCCCGAGCGTAGGGAACTCCCAATCGATATCGATACCATCCGTCTGAAAATAGCGGGTAAGGTCCAGCACGGAATGGGCGAAACGCTCCCGTCCTTCAGAAGAAGAAAACACCTGCGAGCATGTTTTGCAACCTCCCCACCCTCCCAGCGACAGCAGGATCTTCAGGGAAGGATGGGCTTTCTTCAGGCCGGCAAGCTTCCGCAGAACAAGACTGTCCGTCCTTGTCGCATACAGACGATCGCCCCTTAAATAACAAAAACCAAATATGATATGCGTAAGTTGTCCGACAGGCACCCGGTCGATGGCCCGGGCATCCCCGGAATAATAGCCAATGATGGCCTGGCCCTTGCTCCCGGAAAGCGCTCCACAGAGAAAGACTAATATCAGCAGCCCCCGCATCACCGAAACGTTTACCACAGAAATTGAAAGCTTTGCCACAAAGTATGCAAATCAAGTGCCCGTCAACGCCAGGCTACACAACCCTGCGGCACGCAATGCCGTATCTTCGTGGATATGAGGTTTCCATTGATCTGTTTGTGTCTCTTTTCTGTCTCCATTGCCACTGCACAGCCTAACCTGCTGTCCGGCAAGGTCATAGACGCCCAAACCAATCAGCCATTGGAAGGGGTTTCAGTACTGTTGCAGCCCGTAAGGATCCCGGCTATGACGAATGTCCAGGGCAGGTTCCAGTTCAAACCGCCGGCGACGGCTGTTACAGGCGTCACGATCTCTGCCATCGGCTACGAAACAAGATTCATCCCCATGCAAAACCTGGCAAATAATAAACCCGTATCATTGAATGCCCGGGCCATCGAGCTGAATTCCGTGACAGTGGCTTCTCACACAGAAGACCCTTTCAAACCCATCGGTAAAATGGACATTGCCCTGAGGGGGATCACCAATTCCCAGGAAGTGCTACGCATCGTCCCGGGGCTTTTCATCGGTCAGCACCAGGGCGGTGGCAAGGCGGAACAGATCTTCCTCCGTGGCTTCGACTGCGACCATGGGACGGACATCAGCCTGAATGTGGATGGCCTGCCGATCAATATGGTATCGCATGCGCATGGACAGGGGTTTGCCGACAGTCATTTCATCATTCCCGAGACCATCGGGGACACCCGTTTTAAAAAAGGTCCCTATTACGCCGAAAAGGGAGATTTCTGTACCACGGGCTATGTCGACTTCCACACAAAGGACGCGCTGACCTCCAATATGGTAAAGACAGAAGCCGGCATGTTCAATACCTACCGGGTAGTTGCGCTGGCAAACCTCCTCGGCGACAGAATAAAAAAAAGCTCCTGGTACGCTGCTACGGAATACAGGTATTCCGACGGTTACTTCGACAACCCCCAACACTTCAATAGATTCAATCTCTTTACAAAATACACTAGCCAGCTGTCGGACAATACCACCTTGTCTTTCTCCGCCGGTACGCTGTACAGTAAATGGAATGCTTCAGGTCAGATACCCGACAGGGCCGTCTTGGAAGGGATCATCGGCTGGTTTGGAGCGCTGGACCCGCTGGAAGGAGGCGTTACCTCCCGAACCAATCTCAACGCACAATTGTCTCATACCCTACCTAACGGAGACCTTATCAAACAGCAGTTGTATTATACCTACTATACCTTCGACCTCCACACAAACTTCACCTTCTTCCTGGTGGATACCGTCAACGGGGATGAGATACGGCAAAAAGAATCCAGGAACCTGGCCGGGTACAAAGGCAGCTATGAACACATCGGCTATATTGGTAATAGCCGCCTGACCACGGATGCGGGGATTATGATACGCG
>DASZWE010000348.1:0-9926 GCA_035546735.1 Puia sp. | reverse complement strand
AGGTGGTATAGAAAAGCTCCGTTTCGAAGATCATCAGGGCCGGGCTGAGGAGGTAGACCAGCGTGATCAGCAGGGGGGCATTCCGGGCCAGCCCAGCAGCGACTGGATGACCCATGGCGGAGCCGCCGGAGGCGGCCGGTGGCATCAGCCGCCGGAGAATGGCCAGCAGCAGGAAACAGTTGGCAAGAGAAATGCATTTGAGAAGAATTGCGAAAACAATTGGGGCGAAATTTCCCGAAATTTTCAGGACAAGTCCCAGGAGCAGGTTGAAAAAAGGCGGCTGCGCATGGTCGTACCAAAGTCCACGGAGAAGGTCATGCCGGAGGGTGTCGATGTCCAGGTATTGCCAGTATATGGAAAGGGCGTCATACGCCAGGTGAATGCCGAATAGTGCGGATAGGACGCGTGAAAAGGAGAATGCTATCAGTATAACAAGTATGTCTTTCCTGTAAGATGGCCGGTCACCGGGATGGGTAATTTTCATGAACTTTGTCTCCGGGCCCAAAATAGAAAAAAATCGGAAGACCCGGAAATGGTACGCCATTTGCTGTTAATTATTTTTCGAAGACACGTTAGTTTCGTATCTTCACTACCCACTCAAACCCTTGTACCGAGCTCTCGGCCAAATATCCCGTTCCAAGACTTTGTCTAAAATCCCATTTCATCCTTGCAGATGCTATTCACAAGTACCTATTTCTTAATCTGTCAATTTTTATCTGATGAAAATGGTGAAAAAACTACCCTTGCTCCTGCTCATGGCAGCTCCTTATTTCATTCCTGTACAAAGTAAGGCCAACTGGCTGGACAACCTGCTGAAAGATATCTTCGGCAGCGGCAAACAAAAAAACGGGCATATCAACAATGGGAATCATTATGCTTATGGACAGCAAGGCGCTCAAGGCACGCAGGCCCAGGGCAACAGCGTTCCCCTCGATGGCGGTACAGTTTTCCTGATGATGGCCGGACTCGGTCTCGGAGCCAAGCTGCTATACGATGCCAAGGCTAAAAAGAAAGTAGCCGGTGGACTATAGTCACACTCTTAAGGCACCCCGCGTAATCATCCTGTTTTTTGTCAAAGCGGCTATTCTGTTCATTATTTGGAAGATGCTGTATATGTTGTGGCTCCGGCCGCAAGGTATCCTGGATGCTCCATTGACTACCGCGGTAGGCACATCTACCGTTGGGGTATTGAATCTCTTTGCGGAACACCCGAAGTTCAAACCTGTAAGATCTTTCCCCGTTGCCGGCCCCGAAGAGGACGCCGAGCCTGGCGGCGTGGTGGATATCTATCGGGATGGAGAGAATACGCTGCGCATTGCAAGTGCTTGTAATGGACTGGAGATCATGATTTTATACGCGGGGTTCCTCTTTTGTTTTCCTGCTTCAGGGCCGTCCCGCCGGTGGACTTTCCTCGGCATAGGACTGGCGCTCATCTTCCTGCTCAACGTCATCCGGTGCGCCTTGCTGGTATGGATATTTCTCCGTTACAGGCAATACCTGGATTTCTCCCATCACTTTCTTTTTACCTTTATCGTTTACATCTCTGTATTCCTGCTCTGGTACAGCTATGCCAACGGGCGGAGGGCTGCACCGGCCCAGCCATAAGCACAAATTTATTTTTCTACAATGGAAAATCTCTGTAGCTTTGGTTTTACCCACCACCCTGAACTTCTACGCAATATCCCTGTCTAAACCTCTTTTTAAAACCATCTCATCCTTCTTTTAGTTTTCAAGGTTATTATTTCTTTTTCTTAACCTGTCAAATTTTATCTGATGAAACTGGTAAAAAAACTACCATTGCTTTTGTTGGTGACTGCCCTTTATTTTGTGCCTGTACAAAGTCGCGCTGGTGTGATTGGCGATCTGTTGCATGCCCTTTTTGGCAACAATAACAACAAGAACAAGGACAAAGACAACGGCAAGGACAAACAAAAAGACATCCCTGCTCCGGCTGCTGCAACGGGTAACAGCGTGCCGCTGGACGAAGCTGTGGTGTTCCTGATGGTGGCCGGGCTCGGTCTCGGCGCCAAAATGCTATACGATGTCCGGGCTAAAAAGAAAGTGGCCGGAGAACTATAGTGCGATCCATGGATACAGCGGGTAGAAGAAAGCAATGGTTTTGGACAGGACTCATTCTCATCAGTGTCCTGTATTGCCTTTACTATGTGCTTTTCCTATACAGGATGGCATTGGACATGCCGATCCGCGAACGGCATGTTGTAAAATTCCTTTTCATACTAATGGTATATGGTGCCGGCTTTATCTCTCTGCGCAAATGGGGCATGCCCTGGATGCTACGGGTATGGCATTTGTGCTACATGCTCATCGTTCTGCTGCTCCTCCTGCTGGGGGGCTATGACTGGATCATCGCCCGGGCGCCGGAATCCATACGCAGCATCGCGGATTCATTACAGGGATTCCTCGTCAGCCCTATTCTGTATGTAGCCATGCGCATTGTGGCGCCTACACCCGCCTAAGTGTAAGGTGTAATATTTGCATAGTAAGAAAAATTCACTATTTTTGTTTACCCTCTAGTTAACAACCTGACGCATCTTGCGCAATATCCCTGTCTAAACCTCTTTTAATATTCCATTTCATCCTTCCATGTCCAGTAACCGCCCGGGCGGTTCGTCCGATAGGACAGACATTAGCGTTTTCAAGGTTGTTCTTATTTTTTAATCGTTAATTTTTATCAGATGAAAATGGTGAAAAAACTACCGTTGTTACTATTGGTGGCTGCACCCTACTTCGTGCCTGTGCAAAGTCGTGCAGGCGTGATCGGAGACTTGCTCAATACTTTATTGGGCGGCGGAAACAACAACCCATCACAAGATCCTCCCTGCCCGCCCGATCCGGGAACGGGTAACAGCGTGCCGCTGGACGGAGGCGTTGTATTCCTGATGGTGGCCGGTCTTGGTCTTGGGGCCAGGCTTATCTATGATGGCAGGGCTAAAAAAGAAGTAGCCTGTGGCATCTAGTAGTCACACACTCATGGCGCCCCGCGGTATCATCGTTTTTTTCGCCAGGGCGGCTGTACTGTTCATCGTCTGGAAATTACTGTATCTCCTGTGGTTACGGCCCCAGGGGACGCTGGATGCTCCACTGACATTTGCGGTAGGCACTTCTACGGTCGGGCTTTTGAACCTCTTTTCCCATCATGACGACTTCAAAGGCGTCCGGTCCTTTCCAAAGGACGGAATGGAAGAGGGCACAGAACCCGGCGGGGTGGTGGATGTCTATCGGAATGGAGAGAATACGCTGCGCATTGCAACTGCCTGTAATGGATTGGAAATTATGGTGTTATACGCGGGGTTCCTATTTTGCTTCCCAGGAGCCGGGGGCCGGCGCTGGACCTTTCTCGGCATAGGGCTGGCGCTGATCTTCCTGTTGAACATCATCCGGTGCGCCCTGCTGGTATGGATCTTTTTGCGCTACCGGCAGTACCTGGATTTCTCCCATCACTTCCTGTTCACCTTTATCGTATACGCCTGCGTATTCCTGCTCTGGTACAGGTATGCCCGTCCCCGGGCTGGCCGGGGGGTGGTCCGGTCAGCTGATCCTCATCTAAAAGGCTTATAAAAGGCCCTGGTAGCCAGGTCCAGCATGGGCTTGTCCCCCGGGCTATCGCCATAGGCATAAATACCCGTAAAATCTTCCAGACGGTAGTTTTCCCTGATCCGGGCGCATTTTTCCTCTCCATGGCAATTACGGAGGTGTATCCGGCCTGTAAGGGCATTATTCGCCGTCTCCAGCCGGGTGCTGATGACGGGTATGGAGAGGGTCTCGGCCCAGGGAGTTATCCAGTTCTCCGGCGATGCGCTGACGATGACCACCGTAACGCCTTTTTCCTGCAGCAGTTGGATCTCTTTTAGCGCCTTGGGACGCAGCAGTCCGGGGATCACCGTCGTGGCAAACCGGCTGCATTGTTCCTGGAAATCCTCCAGGGGATGGTTCCGGAAGAACCAGGTAAAGATCCGCTGCTTCGCCGTCTGGTTGGAAATGACCTTAAGCTTCATCGCTACCAGCCAGGGGCTGTTCAGGAGAAAGCCCATATAGTATCGAAAACGGCCTCTGCTGAATTTAATAAACTCCAGCAGGGTATCCTTCGTGGTGATCGTCCCGTCAAAATCGAAAAATGCTATCAGCTGTTGCATCCGCCGGTGTTTACATTTTGAGCTTTTTGAATATTGGTTCCGGGATGGACTTTATGATCAGCATGATCCAGCGCCAGAACCATTTCACATAGATGGTATTCTTCTTATTCTTCATGGCCCTGGCAATCGCGTTGGCCACCTGCTCCGGCGTGGCCGTGAGCGGCTTCGGCAGGGTAAGGGCTTCCGTCATGCGGGTGTATACAAAGCCAGGCTTGACCGTGAGCACGTGTACCCCATGATGGAACAGACGGTTGCGCATGCCCGCCAGATAGGCCGTAAAGCCCGCCTTGGCACTGCCATAGATATAATTGCTCAGGCGTCCCCGTTCGCCCGCCACGGAGCTGATGCCTACGATGAGACCCGCCTTTTGGGCCTGATAGTGGCTCGCCGCCGCATTGAGGATCGAGACGGCTCCGGTATAGTTCACCTGGATGGTCCTTTCACATTCCTTCCAGTCAGCCTCCGCCCGGGTCTGTTCGCCCAGGTAGCCAAAAACACAGATCGTCACGTCGGGGGCCGGAGTGAGGCCCCCGAAAAAGGCGGCGTGCTGGTCTGACTGCTCCGCATCGAATTCGTGGAGCGTACAGGTGATGGAATAACGGATGGACAGGTCCGACTGCAGCGGTTTCAGCCTTTCCACATTCCGGGCCGCCAGCTGGATATTATTGCCTTCGCCCGCCAGCTTTTTGGCAATAGCGACCGCCATGTCCGAACTGGCGCCTAAGATGAGTACTGTGTTCATGCAGGTGTCTTATGACTTATGAGTTAAGAATAATCTGTCGGATTGTACGGAACGCAGTTTCTGGTCCGGATTGTATTTGCGCAGGATGGAGCGGAATCGTTCCAGATTCGGATAGCCGGCCTCCAGCACATCCGGCTTCATCCGGGCGTCCTTCGACATATAAAGTCTGCCATGGTAGCGGAGTACGATCTCATCCAGCTGATCCAGCGTCTCGAACAGCCCCTTCCTCACCGGAATGTCGAGCGCTAAGGTATAGCCTTCCATGGGGAATCCGATAAGACTTTCCTGTTTGCCAAAGATCTTGAGCACGGCCAGGAAGGACCCCAGCCCCTTGTTGCTGATGGTCTGCAATATCTCGATCAGCCCCTGCTTGCTCTCCATGGGGAGTACGAACTGGTATTGTATAAAGCCTTTTTTACCATAGCCGCGATTCCAGTGAAGGATGGCGTCCAGGGGGTAGAAGAAGGGTTCGTAGCTGACGGTATTATTGATCACCTTTTTAAAGTTCTTTCCATAGTAAAGGAAATTGAACGCCTTCACCGTAAAAGTGTTCAGCACCCAAGAGGGCAGGTTGAAGGGAAAGGTGATCTGTTTTTTCTTTGGCAGCTGCAGCGGGTCTTTCTGTTGCTGCGGGGTCAGGTCCGATATGGCTGCGTGCTCACCCAGGATGAGTATGCTGCGGCCAAAGCCCTTGCCTTTTTTCAGACAGTCGATCCAGGCCACCGAATAGGTGTAGTCCTTGTATTTGTCGAAAAGCATCAGCACCTCTTCGAGATTGGCTGCCTTTACCTGTTTCTGACGTATATAGGAAGTCTCTATCTTTTTCAGTTGGAATCGCACGCGGGTAATGACGCCCGTGAGACCCATGCCCCCGCAGGTGGCTTCGAAAAGGTCCACCTCCCGGTGAGGGCAGCAGGTGATCAGCCGGCCATCCGCCACCAGTACATCCATTTCCCGGACATGGTGGGAGAAACAGAAGTCCACGTGGTGGTTCTTGCCATGTACATCGCTGGCGATAGCGCCTCCCACCGTGATGAATTTGGTGCCGGGCGTCACGGGAAGGAACCATCCTTTCGGGACGACCACTTCCAGTATCCTGTCCAGGGTAAGACCGCTCTCGCATTCGAAGAGGCCCTGTGCGGCGTCGAAGGAAAGTATCTTGTCGAACCGGGTGGTGCAGATGGTCCTGGATGCCAGGGATGCGTCACCATAGCAGCGGCCATTGCCCCGGGGAATAAACGATCCGGATGTTCGTACATAACGACGGATGTCTTCGAGGTAGACAGGGGTACTCTCCTCGCTGGCCATGACCGGGTAATTGCCCCAGTTGGCGATGTCCTTTTTCAGAGGGTTCATGTAGTTCTATTTGAATATAGTAATGTCTTTTAAATACAGGATCAGTGCAAAACTGGCAATCCATAGAACTAATGTCAACTGGATGAATCGGTCTTTATACAGGATCTTGGTGGGCGATCCGCTATCGGAGGATACGTAAATGATTTGCAAATATCGCATAAGTCCCGCCATTACAAACAGGCAGGTGTAATAAAGTCTTCTGCCCAGCCTGGACTCGACCTCCGGGCTCATGGTATACATGAAATAGCTGACGATGATCACCGCAGAGACCAGGGCCAGCAATGTATTAAGAAAATCCAGGTTATATCCCTTGATGGACTTGCGCATATCCGTGCCGGAGCTGAGTTTGAGCAGCACATCGTCCCGGCGCTTGCCGATGGCCATGAAGATGGACAGCAGGAACACCATGATGACGATCCATTCCGAAAGGAAGACATGAGCGATAACGGACCCGCTCTTGATGCGCAGAACAAAACCCGCTGCCAGCAGAATAATGTCCAGGATGGGCACGTTCTTCAATCCCAGCGAATAGCCCAGGTTGATAAAAAAATAAATGGCCAGCACAAAGGCGAATTTATCCCTTATCGAATATGCCAGCCCGAAGCCGCCAAGAATAAGGATAATACAGATGACGATAGCGGCCGTCGGCGAGACAGTCCCCGCGGCGAGGGGGCGCTTGCACTTCACCGGATGTTTTCTGTCGTCCTCCCTGTCGCGGTAGTCATTGATGATATAAATGCTGCTGGCGATGCAGGAAAAGGCGATAAATCCCTTAAAAAGAAGGATCAGCTTATCACTGTTGAGAAATTCTCCTGCAAAGAACAAGGGAATGAATAAGAACAGATTTTTAGCCCAATCTTTAGGTCGTAAGAGTTTAAGGTACGCCACTGCATTAAATTGTCGCGACAAAATACAAACAAAAACAGACTTTTTATAATATTGCCTGAAAATTAACCTCATGATCCGAAACCTGAAGGCCAGGGCAGAAATTTTGATCATCGTCCTGCTCGCATGTATCCCTCTTTTTGTACGGCTGCCCTACAGGGTGAATATTTTCCTATCCTGGGAAGGCGCCTATAGAATGAGCCATGGGCAGCTGCCCTTCAGGGATTTCGGTACGCCGCTGGGGGGTATGTACTGGGTGATACCCGCCTTTTTCTTCAAGCTTTTCGGGTCGAAGATGATCACGCTGGTGAAGGCGCAGGTATTCATCAACATCATGGCTGGCCTGGCTTTCCGCAGTATTCTTACCAGTCTGTCCGTCGACAGGGGCGTCCGGCTCGTGTCCGTGCTGCTTTTCTGCCTGTCTTATTCTTTTATTAATTTTTGGCCCTGGTACAACCATTCCGTCATCGTATATGAGCTGCTGGCGCTGGCCTGTCTCTTCAGGTATGTTCGAGGCGGCCGGCTGTTGTGGCTCGCGGGCGCAGGCATATTCACCGTATGCTCCTTTCTTACCAAGCAGGACGGAGGAGGCATGACCTTTTTTATTGCCTGTGCCGTACTGACAGTTTATGCTTTGTTAGAGAAAAAGTGGCAGCCCCTGCTCGTGTATGTGGGTAGTTTTGGAATAGCGCTCCTATTGATCATTCTTCCTTTCCTCCACGATGGTTTCGGATATTGGTTCAATCATGGCCAGGCGCCTCATACCGCACGGGTATCCGCATTCGATATTGCAGATGAGTTCTTCGGCGGGTCCCCCTGGATCAAGTTCTATCTCTTCTTTATCGTGCTGCTTGCTTTTTTGCGTTACAGGACTGCAGCCTCTCTGCGGGAAGATAAAAAAGGGGTATTGATCACCGTGCTGACATTATGCTTATTGGGCGAGGCCGCCGTCTTCCAGGTCACCAGCTATACGCCGCCCGACAACAATATCTTCTTTCACAGCTTTGCCTTTGCCTGCATATTGACCCTGCTCGGTCCGTTGCTGCCCCTACCCATTGCCAAACCTCGTGTACTGATCGTAGTGGCCGTGGGTGTCATGATCTGGTGGAGCGGCACCTGGTGGAAGTATACGCAACGCGTGGTAAGTCGTGTGCTGCCGCGCAACCAGCAGACCATATCGCCTACGGGTGAGAATGTGGTGAACAGACAGACTTATCAGCTATCGAGGGACACGGTGAAGGATATCCCACAGGATCAGTGGGTGGAATGCGGACTACCTTCTTTTCATCGCATCACCATGCCTCCGCCTACGGCAGATGGTATCCACCGGCTCATGGATATGGATCTCGTCAAGCGGGGTCGTAACGGCAATCTGAAGGTATTGAACATGTCCGAACTGACGCCGCTGGCCGAGGAGATACCTTTCGAGCTGGAGAGAAATTCACAGCTGCCCTTGTGGTATCACCTGGGCGTTGGTATGTTCAACCGGCAGGCCGATACGTTCGAGACCAGGATACGGCAGCATTATTATGATCTCGTGCTCTTCGAATACATTCCTACGCTGAATAATTTTTATCCTTTCCGGGTACGGGATTCCCTGCGGCAGGAGTACAGGCTGGTGGATTCGTTCCTGGCGCCCCGTCGTGGTCCCGAGACAAAGGGGCAGATCGAAGTGTATGTAAAGCCGTAACTTTACCGAAAGATCATCCCATCAGCGCGGTCGTTTCCATACTCGGCAATCCTATTGAATATTTGAAAGGGGTAGGGCCTTACAGGGCCGACCTTTTAAAGAAGGAGCTGCAGATCTTCACGTTCAATGATCTGTTGAACCTCTTCCCTTATCGTCATGTGGACAGGACCCGTATCAACCTCATACGGGACATCAGTCCGGACACCGAATTCATCCAGGTGGCGGGCCGTATCATGAGTGTGAATGTGCTGGGTGACAAACGCAGCCGCCGGCTGGTAGCCGAACTGAAAGACGCATCCGGGACGCTGGAGCTGGTATGGTTCCAGGGCATCAATGGTCTGCAGAAGCTGATACAGGTAGGGGGCGAACTCCTCGTATATGGAAGGGTGAGCTTTTTTCAGGGGGCGCCCCAGATCACACACCCGGAGATAGAGACCCTTGTAAAACAGCCCGAAGGACAGGCGACTTTGGAGCCCGTGTATCCTACCACCGAAAAATTAAAGGTAAAGGGACTGGGAGGCAGGCAACTGGGGAAGCTGACCCAGACGTTGTTCAATCTGTTAAAGGAAAGGGACATCCCCGAGAATCTGCCGGGACATGTCATGGAATATATGGATCCGGAAGGGCGGCCGCAGCGGCTGCTTGGTCGGTGGGAGGCGTACAGGCAGATCCATTTTCCCACCCGGCCCGATCTGTTCCGGCAGGCGCTGCACCGGCTGAAATTCGAGGAGTTCTTTCTGGCGCAGGTACGGCTGGGGATGATCAAGTCCAGGCGGCATCGTTATTCCCAGGGGGTGGTGTTTGGACAGGTAGGAGAGGTCTTTAATAAGTTCTACAGCGAATACCTCCCTTTTGAGCTGACGGGTGCGCAGAAAAGGGTGCTGAAAGGGATACGGAAGGACACCGGCTCCGGACGGCAGATGAACCGCCTGCTGCAGGGGGACGTGGGCAGCGGGAAGACCATTGTGGCGCTGCTGGCGATGCTCCTGGCCATCGACAATGGCTACCAGGCCTGTCTGATGGCGCCTACCGAGATCCTGGCGCGGCAGCATTACGAGGGTATCTCCGCCCTGCTGAAGGAGATGCCCGTGCAGGTCCG
>DASZWE010000347.1:0-8616 GCA_035546735.1 Puia sp. | reverse complement strand
AACCCTGCCAGACGCTGCTGTTCCCTGCGGTAGACTGGTAGGGAACGAGCTTTTTGGCCCAATAGCCGGTGGCGTTATACCGCAGCTGATCCGGCGGTGAGGCGAAACCATTGACGGCATTGACATAGTTCATATTCCTGTCGTCCGTATTGCCGGAGCCAAACCAGTTGGCGCCGTCAAAAGATATATCTGCATAATAGCGGGGCTCGCGGTGGAAGTTGCCTTTTGCCGTCGGATAGTTCAGATGGATGTAGTAAAAATGCTGCTGATCGCCATTCTGCAAGTTATACCGGCCGGCATAATCCCAGTTCTTGTCCTCGTTGATGGGTACGCCATTATCTGTGTAGAACAGCTCCGACTCGGCAATGGGTACGGAAAAGTTCGAATAGACGGCAAAGACATTGGCTGCCGCGTCGGCGGTCACCCGCGGGGATGCCATATACTGCCAGCCAAACTGGGGATTCAATGTCCATATCTGCTCCTGGTTCCAGCTGTCGACGACGGCGCCTTGTATGGTCAGCAGCTGACGAACGGAGTCGCCCAAATGTGCGATGCTTCCCGTGAGCTTGAGATCATAGAGCGTGGCATTGGCAGCGTTGGCCGCATCGATGGCCGCCCTGGCAGCATCCAGCGCCTTTTGCCATTTGCCGGCGTCATAAGTGGCGGGGAAAAGGCTGGTCCCATCCTGTCGCTTCATTCCGGCATAATCGGGGTTGCCATTGAAAAGGGGGCTGGCCTGCGTTGCCAGCACTTCGGCCTTTACCGCCAGCGCGATGGTGCTGGTGATACGACCCTCTTCCAGGGCCGTATTCTGGATCACGGGGGGGAGATCTTTGGCAGCCTCATCCAGCAATCCTACTACATAGTTGAAACAGGAATCCACGGGCTGCTGTTTAATACGCACCTCGTCTGTAGTAGCATTGACGGGATTGCTTTTGTCCACGATGGGAATAGGACCATACATCCGTATGAGCCAATAATGATAATAGGCTTTCAAGAATTTAGCCTCGGCTATCCACCGCACCTTATTGTAGATGGGCAGGTCCTTGGGCAGGTCGATGTTATCGAGCAGCGTATTGCAACGCCGGATGGCCTGCCAGATATTTATGCCCATATTATATCCATCCCAATAGTTCAGGATAGGGTTGGCGCTGTTCTGCGTGCCCCGAAGGATCTGGAACCCGGCATCTCCGCCCTGTCCGCCCAGCGTGGTCTGGTCCTGCAGCGGAAAGGGAAAGATGATCTCGCCGGATGTGGTAAAACCCGCATTGCGTCGAACATCTGCCAGGTTTTGCAAGGTGCTGTAGCACCCGAAAAGATAGGCTTCCGTCTCATTGGCATTGGCAAATGAGCTTTGGAGCGTGGCGACATCGTCGGGCACCACGTCTAAATACTTTTTACAGGAGGATAGCATGACCACCGGCAATGCACCCATCAATAATATTTTTATGATCGTTCTCATTCTCTTAGAAGTTAGCGTTGATACCTACATTGAAAACTTTCTGGACAGGATAGCCGAAACCCTGACCGGCCATCTCAGGATCCCATAGTGAAAAATGGCTCCAGGTTATGAGGTTAAGCCCGTTGAAATAAATACGCAGGTTGTCCATAAAAGCGTTCCTTATCAGCCGCCTGGGGAAGGTATATCCTATTTCCAGCGACTTGAGACGCATAAAGCTACCGTCCCGCATCCACCAGGTACTCTGCACCTGGTTGTTGGGAATATCATAGGCTGCCAGCCTGGGCCATAGCGCATACAGGTTCTGGTTCTCTTCCGACCAGTGATTGTTTGCGTAGGCTTTTAATATCTGTGCATTGTTGACAAAAGGCATGGTCCCATAATATCCGTTATAGCGGTCGTCCTGTGAAGTGGGGTTCATGAAAAAGGACTCCCGGGCCAGTCCCTGGAAAAAAGCATTGATGTCAAATCCTTTGTATCCGGCGGAGATACCGAAGCCATAAATGATCTCCGGCGTGGTCGGCAGCCCGATGGGCACCTGGTCATCCTGGTTGATGATGCCATCCTTGTTTACGTCCCGGTACTTGATGTCTCCACCCAGGGGAGCAGGGCCGCCAAAGGTCTGTGCCGGCGAGTTGACGGCTTCCTTGTCATCCACGAAGAGCCGCTCTGCGATGTAGCCGAAGGGTTGGTTGATCGGTCTTCCGGACTGGAATCTGTACGAGTACTGGTATTGTGGTTCTTCCACATGACCATACCGGCTGGAGGCAATGGTAAGGTTACCCAGACCGGAGATCCATATTTCCTTTGTAATATTCTGTTTGTAATCCATATGCAGGTCCAGTCCCTTTGCATAGGCAGTGCCGAGATTGGCCTTGACAGTGGATTCAAGCCCTTCCGTGACGGGGATATATCCGCGGGGCTGGAAGATATTCTTTCTGAACTCCCAGTAGTATTCGGCGATGACGTTGAATTTCCGGTACAAGCTGAATTCCACGGCAAGGTTGCTTTTGTGCGATGTCTCCCAGGTGGCGTCGGGGTTGGGATAGTTCTGGATGCTGGGGCCACTCAGGGTATAGTTGTTCCGAATGCCAAAGGTAGCGCTGGGTCCTCCGTGTGGAGTGACGCTGGAGAGGTAAAAAAACCGGTTGTTCTCTACTCTATCGATATTGTCATTACCTACCAGTCCATAGCTTCCCCGCAGCTTCAGACGGGTGACGATATTCCCAATATTTCCGTTCTGCCAGAATTTTTCGTTCGACACGATCCAGCCGCCGCCGATGGTGGGGAAGAAACCAAAACGATGGTTGGGAGCAAATCGCTCGGAGCCATTGTATCCAAAGTTACCCTCTATATAGTATTTGCTCTTGTAGTTGTAGGTTAATCTGCCCGCCAGCCCAAGGTTACGGTGCGGCAGGGACAGCTGGAGGGTACTGGCATTGGCGGTCTGGGTCTGCTCCCGCGTGCCCACCAATGTGGCGGCGATAGTATGGTCGCCAAAGCTATGGCTGTAATCCACCGTACCCATGAAGTAGATATAGGTGTTTACATTTTTCTGTCCGGGATAATAGCTAAGATATTCCTGTGCGGCGCCGGGCTGATCGTTGAGCCATAACAGCGAATATTTATTCGCGGAAGGATCATACTGGTTGATCGAATAATAGAAAGGCGCATAGTTCCTTTGCAGGTCGAAGTATGCGTATCTATTGGTGCTGAACAGGCCATGGAAGTTGAGTCCGGGTGTGATAAATCTCAGATCCTGGTTCAGCTCGAACTGGGCCGACATACGCGATTCGGAAAAGCTCTTGTAACCATACATCAGGCTTGCGTAAGGATTGCTTAGGAGCGATCCGGTGAGGTTGATGTTATTTCCGAAGAGAATATGTTTTGTCTCCATATTGGCGCTGTCCGGCGCAAAAAAGGCAGGGAAGGCAACGGGGTTGGAGTGCAGCGCCTGGTCATAGAGGTCCGTGGCAAAGCCGGATGCGTCGCTGGTGATGGGCCCTGTATAGTCGTTAAAATTACCCCAGAGACGGACCACGGCTTCGGTGGTCCTGGTCACTTTCATATTGACATTGGCACGGAGCTGATAGTTCTCGAATTTCATGCCGGAGTTGAAGTTGTTGACGGGGTTCACCTGCATGATACCATTGTCCCTGTCATACGACCCGGAGATATAATATTGGGCGAATTCGGTACCGCCACTGAGACCCAGGTTGGCGCGCTGGGTGGTCGTTTGCTTTTTGAACAGCGTGGACATCCAGTCTACCGCCGGGTATACATAAGGATTGTAGCCGGGAGCTTTTGTCCAGGTGGCTTCGGCGCCCTGGATCTGGTTGGGTGTGAACTGGGGTTGCGTGATGGCGCTGCGCGTAGATACCGCCTCATTGAACATCTTCATATAGGTCACCGGATCGGCCAGCTCCACTGTCTGTGTCGGCCGGGAGGTAGAATGTTCATACCGGATGCTGACCTTTGCCTTGCCGCTCTTGCCACCCTTGGTCGTAACAAGGATGACGCCGTTGGCGCCACGTGCACCGTAGAGGGCGGCCGCGCTGGCATCTTTCAGGATGGAGAAGCTGGCGATATCGTCCACATTGAGGCGGGCCAGATCGTTGGCGCTCAGCTCGATATTATCAACGAGGATCAATGGGGAGGGGCTGTATCCAAAAGTGGTTACGCCCCGGATAAAGAACTGCGAATTATCAAGACCAGGCTGCCCTCCACGCTGGAAGGAGATCATCCCGGCTACCTGTCCTGCCAGGGCATTGGTCAGATTGCTGGTAGGCGTCCTCAGCTGCTCGGGGTTGATGCTGGATACGGAGCCTACAATGGCCTCCTTGCGTTGTTTCTGGCCATAGGCTGTAATGACGATCTCGTTTCCCAGCTTGACGTCCTGCTGCAGCACGATGTTATAGACGGTCTTTCCGGATACCACGGTGAATGACTTTTGCTCATATCCGACAAAGGACGCCCTTATTACCGCACCGTCCTTTACATCCAGTACGAACTTGCCCTTATTATCCGTGACTGTTCCCTCGTCCTTGCTGCCGACGATGACGATGGATACACCCGCCATAACAGCTCCCGTCGTATCCCGCACCGTACCCGTTATGGTAATGCCGGGCGGCGGGGCTTCTTCCTCAGGCGCCGGGGCCGGAACGCCCGCCTGAATGATTATCGACTTCTCCTCTATGCTATAGGTGAGATGCGCGCGTTGAAGACAGGTCTCCAACACTACCCGTAAAGGAGTATTCTCGAAATTCACATCCATCCGGGGTGCATTGGCAATGATCCCGGAGGACCAAAAGACGTTATACCCCGTCTGCTTGTTGATCTCATTGAACACCTGCTTCAGGGTAATATTCTTCCCCTTATAGGTGATCTCTTGTGAATACCCTTCCGCACACACCTGCGTCAGCGCCAGGAAGAGCAGGAAAACGGTCAGCTTCATGACACGAAAAAGTTTTGCTAAAATTTCATACATTTGAAAAGGCTTGTTTTAAGTTAGAAATGCAATGACAATCGCTTTCCAGATTTAAATAAGCTGATACGACAGGAGCATGCCAGTGCTCCTGTTTTTGCTTAATAAACCTGTGTTTGGTTCTTAGACTATCTTATTGTTGATCTCAGTTATTTGGTTTTCTGCTGACGACCACCGTGGCCCCGTTGACAGTGAATTTGGCGTTGCCCGTCTTCTCCATCATTTTCAAGAGGACAGAAATATTGGAAAACTTATTGGACAATACCCCAAACGTCTCATCCCTCAACTTTTCATCCTCATACGCGACCTTGACATTATACCATCTCGACACCTGCTTCATAATCATCCCCAGGGGCTGGTCCACACACCGGAAATAGCCATTCTTCCAGGCGACAGCCGCTTCGACATCCGCCTGTGAGACGTGCAGCCCATCGCCCAGGTTCGCCTCTTCTTTCGGCTTCAGGAAAACGCTTTTCCCTCCCGCCGTCACCCGCACCGAGCCATCCACCAGTGTCGTACGGATATACGTCTCATCCGGATAAGCATGTACATTGAACTGCGTACCCAGCACTTCGATCTCCTGTCGCAGACTGTTTATGCGAAAAGGAGCGCCCGGGTCACGTTGTACGTCGAAATAGGCCTCACCGCTTAGCTCTACGCTACGCTCCTTTGAAGAAAAATGAACCGGAAATCTCAACCAGGAAGAAGCGTTAAGCCATACCCGGGTGCCATCGGGCAACACCACCTGGTACTGCCCCCCGGCCGGGATCTCGACCTTATTGTAGGCGAAAGCCACACCCGTATCCGGCTGTCCGCCGGCTGCGGTGGACGGCGCCACTGTATAGACGATCTGGCCATCGGCGGATTTGGAAATACGAATACCGCCCTGTTCGGCAATATCGCCCGTGGCTGCATTCGTCAACGAGATAGTAGATCCATTGGCCAGCGTCAGGGTCGCGACATTTGACCCGGGCGCAATGTCATGGGTTGGCTGTACCGTCACCCGGGTGTCCGGGCGAGGCGTTTTTCGGAGGATCGCCGCTGTCCCGATGCCCAGCAGCAAAATCACAGAAGCAGCCGCGACATACCAATTCCGGTGACCCGTTGCTTTCTTTGTTCCGATGGACGCCTCCAGCCTTGCCAGCATAACTGCTTCTACAGAAGCCTCTTCCTCCGGGAATTCAGCATCCCGATAGACAGTACTGCGGTACCATTCCATCAATACCTGTCTCTCGGCGTCGGTAGCAGTGTTTTCCTTAACTTTTTGGATTAATTCATTGATCGCTTGCTGGTCCAATGTAGGAGTGTTTGTAAACTATGTACCGTGAGCACGGCTTTACCCTACATCGATGGGGGAATTTATTTAAACCAGGATATGCATTGTGACAATACTACCAGGATGGTGAGGCCATAATCCTTCAGTTCACTGCGCAATATCCTAAGAGCGCGCGTCAGGTTCGCTTCCACCCCTTTTTCGGAGATATGTACTTTTTGGGCGATCTCCTGGTTTTTCAAACCCAGGTCGCGGCTGTATTTGAAGACCAGCCGGCATTTTTCAGGCATTTCTTCCACGATGCCGTCGATATATTCCTGTAAAAAGACGGCATCGAGCGCCTGTTCGTCATAAGAGGCTTCGTCAAAAACACAGTTTTCCCTGGCCAGCTCGGCCCGGCGATATTCTTTTTGAAAGTATTTGAACAAGCTGAATTTGACGGAGGTGGCTAACCAGGCGGCGGGATTTTGGATCTCGATGCTGTTCCTCCGCTCCCATAAGGACATAAACACTTCGTGAACAATGTCTTTTGCGTGGTCGCTGCGGTTGCTTAGGTTCCAGGCCATTAGAAGCAGCTTCTTCCAATAGCGATGGTATATCTCGGAAAAGGCTTTTTGATCACCTTTCTTAAGCAGTTGCATTAGTTCCAGGTCAGACAACCTGTTATACATTGGTATTACCACTTGAGCCCTTTTTAGCCAGCAATCGTTATCCAATGCAAGTAAGTAAAAAAAATTCAATATTTGAAATCATAAAGGATAGTCTATTCTTTTATTATGATGGATTATCCGATTATTCTACCTTTAAAATGTAAAAATCGCCATATGAACGATCTTAAAAGAAGAGATGGATTCGAGGGAGAGAAGCTGATCAGTCTGCCCGAGTCCGTATGGAAAAATGCGATAAAGGCCAATCCCATCCTCAGTCAATTGTATGTTACACATATCGGCTATTTTCCCAGGGCCGCCCATCATTACAGGGAGCGAAAGAACGGCTGTTCAGACAATATTCTTATCTACTGTCTCCGAGGGAAGGGATGGTATACGATAAAAGGGCGGCGCTTTGAAGTGGCGGCCGATGAGTTCATGCTTCTTCCCGCCACCAGGGAGCCCATGCGTTATGGGGCCGACGAAAAGGACCCCTGGACTATTTACTGGGTTCACTTCAGCGGCAGGGATATGGCCACTTTCAATCGTGCATTCAATATTGGATTATACGACGGAGCGCGGCAGATAGCCTTCAATGAAAAAGGGTTACAGCTATGGGATACCATGTACCGCAACCTGGAAATGGGCTATAGTAAAGAAAATCTCAGCCATACTAATCTCATCCTCTATCATTTTGTCTCTACCTTTCTCTTTCCCGAAAAATACCGGGACGAGAAGAAACAGGACGCCAAGGATCTGATCAACGATACGATACTTTATATGCGCAAGGAATTGGGAAGCCGGCTGACGGTGGAGGATATGGCTTCGCGAAACAGTCTTTCGGCCAGTCATTTCTCCAGTCTCTTCCGCAAGGCGACGGGGATGTCGCCAATGGATTATTTCATTCACCTCAAGCTGCAACGGGCCTGCCTGATGCTCTATAGCAGCGAGACGAAGATCAAGCACATCGCTCAGACGGTGGGCTATGACGACCCGTATTATTTCTCCCGATTGTTTAAAAAATACCTGGGCATGTCCCCCGATCAATACCGGGTGGTGCGAAGAAAAGAGACTTAATGTCCGATGATGACATCCTCCAGCTCTTCCAGTGTCTTCCCCTTGGTCTCTTTTACCTTCATAGCGATGAAGAGAGCGCCCAGCACGCAAATACCCGAGTATATATAAAACGTGCTGTCCTTTAAATGTACATAGAGGATGGGGAACGTAAATGTCAATATAAAATAAGCCGTCCACAGGCTCACTACAGCAATGGAAGTAGCAGCTCCCCTCACTTTGTTGGGGAATATTTCGGAGATCAACACCCAGGTGACGGGCGCCAGCGACATAGCATAGGTTCCTATGGCAGCCAGCAGGAACCAGGATACTTGCGGGCTCTTATTCCCCAGCATAAGCACCACGATGAGATACAGGATAGCAAGCCCTACTGCTCCCAGCAACATCAGGGGCTTTCGTCCCACTTTATCCACCAGCAGCATGGCCAGCAGGGTAAACAGCAGGTTCACCCCCCCGATAAATACGGTCTGTAACAGCTGGCCATCCTGTGGTACGCCAATACTCTGAAAGATGGTCGTCGCATAGTTGAACACCACGTTGATGCCACAGAGCTGCTGAAATACGGCAAGACCCATACCGATCAATACGGCCGGCAGGACCGTCTTTTGAAAGACAGCTGAGTACCCGGTGCCCTGGCTGCCTCCCGTCGTACGGCTGATATCCGTCAGGCTGCGTTGGG
>DASZWE010000346.1:0-11121 GCA_035546735.1 Puia sp. | reverse complement strand
ACCGCCAAGGCCTTTAACGACCGGCTGGACTTCTCCGGCGTGGTGCTGACCAAGCTGGACGGTGATACCCGCGGTGGCGCGGCTATATCCATCAAATACACTGTCAACAAGCCTATCAAGTTCATCAGCAGCGGGGAAAAGATGGATACGCTGGATGTCTTCTATCCCGAGCGTATGGCGCAGCGTATCCTGGGGATGGGTGATATCACTACCCTCGTGGAAAAGGCGCAGGCGCAGTTTGACGAGGCGGAGGCCAAAAAGCTGGAGAAGAAGATCCGCAAGAACCAGTTCGACTTCGAGGACTTCAAGCAGCAGCTGGAGCAGATCAAGCGGATGGGAAATATCAAGGATCTCCTGGGTATGATACCCGGGGTAGGCAAGGCTATGAAGGACATCGACATCAGCGACGACGCTTTCAAAGGCATCGAGGCTATCATCAATTCCATGACTCCCTTCGAGCGGGCCAATCCCGACGTTATCGACCAGAGCCGGCGGAAGCGTCTGGCCCGGGGTAGTGGCAAGGATATCAATGAGATCAATGCCTTTCTCAAGCAATTTGACCAGATGAAGCAGATGATGAAAATGATGAACAAAATGCCCATGGGAATGGGTAGAATGGGAATGGGCCGGAGGTAGACGGGCTGGGGGTACATAACTGACGGATAGACAGTCTGTTCGGCTATACCCCGAAAAGTTAAAATTTTCCACCGTTCATAAATTTCCGGCCTCCAAATTCGGCTAAAAGGCTTCGATGTATTAATTTTGATTTTTTAGCAGCAGATCGCTACATTTGCGGTCCCAAAGAAAGTAACCTTATTTGTTCACGCATTTAAATTTCTATTTAAGATGCCAGTTAAAATCAGACTGCAACGCCATGGGTCTAAGAAAAGGCCATTCTACTTCATCGTAGTAGCCGATGCCCGTGCGCCCAGGGATGGTAAATTCATCCAAAAGATCGGTACGTACAATCCTCTCACAGTTCCCGCTTCCGTTCAATTAGATCGCCAGAAGGCGCTTGACTGGTTGCACAAAGGTGCTCAACCCACCGACACCGTGAGAAGGATCCTCTCTTACAAGGGAGTTCTCTACCTGAAACATTTACTGCGTGGTGTCAAATTGGGGTTATTCGATGATGCGGCTGCCATGGAGAAATTCCAGAAATGGCATTCCGAGCACGAAGCCCAAATGAAGAAACGCCAGGAAGAGAACAGAAAAGCCAAAGGCGCGGCCAGAAGAGGCGCTCCTCCTAGAAGGATGGAAAGGAAGAGTGAAGGACCTGCACAGGCTTAAGACTCAAACATGTAATTTTTTTCAGGAGGTCTGACGACCTCCTGTTTTTTTATGAGCGATAACTACCGCAACATAGGGAAATTAGTGGCCGTCTTCGGTCTGCAGGGCGAGATGGTATTACAACATCGTCTGGGAAAGAAGACTGCGCTAAAGGGGCTTAAAACCATCTTTATCGAAGAGAAAAAGGGCGAGATGCTGCCCTGGTTTGTAGAGAATGTGCGGGGCAAGGGGGATGAGGATGTGTATATCAAGCTGGAGGGGATCGATACAAAAGAGGCAGCCAGACGGCTGGCGCAAAAGGAAGTATGGGTACCGGAGACGGAAGTAGCTCAATTTGCCGGTAAGTCCGCCCCCATCTCTCTCGTGGGGTATCATCTCTGGCAGGGAGAGGAAGACCTTGGCGAGATATTGGAGGTCATTGAGCAGCCGCACCAGGTGCTTTGCCGGATCGATCTGGCGGGGAGGGAGGCGTTGATCCCCATTCATGAAGAGACGCTTCGCAAGGTGGACAGAAAAGGGCTTAAGGTTTTTGTGGAGTTGCCGGATGGGTTGTTGGATGTGTATCGATAAAGTCCGGGATTGTTGAGGCTTGCCATCTTTACAGCGGAGCAAAGGGCCGGGCAACCAGCGGACGGCAAATATGGTTGTAGGCGAACGTCTACAGGGAAGGTCATATCACACTACAAACAATTCACATACTGTTCTATTTTTTCCCTCCTCATTAGTTTCCATCTTTGTATTGTTCAAAGCAAATGTCCAATATCCGAACGTATCCAATATCCGAATCTGTGAAAACCGTTGTTAGATCCAATTCATCCTATGGAAAACTACGCGTTCCGCATTCTGTGAAAACCTCTGGCAAGTTCTGGAGGTTTTTACCTTATTCTCTGCTCTAAGCAGTCTTTTTCATAAAATGGATTTATAATTTTAAGGTGTGTGCCCCTGTTTCTACGGGGGCTTTCTATTTAGTATCTTTGGAGGTCATGTCCTCTCCCCGCATCATAGCCCATTTCGACCTG
The DNA here is from genome assembly GCA_035546735.1 of Puia sp. Taxonomy (GTDB): domain Bacteria; phylum Bacteroidota; class Bacteroidia; order Chitinophagales; family Chitinophagaceae; genus Puia. The sequence goes on along the minus strand of DASZWE010000346.1, from coordinate 8,812 downwards.
GATGCTTTTTTTGTATCCGTCGAATGTCTGCTCAATCCATCGTTGAAGGGTATCCCCTTACTGGTAGGGGGGCATAGCGAGCGGGGGGTAGTGGCTGCCTGCAGCTATGAGGCGCGCAAATACGGGATACATTCCGCCATGCCGATGAAGCGGGCCCTGCAGCTCTGCCCACATGCGACGGTGGTAGGCAACGCCCGGGGCGAGTATACCAAATATTCGCGTATCGTGACGGAGATCATCGCCTCGAAGGCGCCTCTTTTTGAAAAAGCCAGCATCGACGAGTTTTACCTGGACCTGACGGGGATGAACCGATTTTTCGACCCTTATCAATGGACCATCGACCTACGGGAGGAGATCATAGCGGAGACAAAGCTACCCATCTCGTTTGCCCTGGCCTCCAATAAAATGGTGGCCAAGATCGCCACGAATGAGGCCAAGCCCAACGGCTATCTACACGTGCCTGCCGGCAGCGAGCGGGAGTACCTGGCGCCATTGGGTGTCAACAAGATCCCCGGAGTGGGAGATAATATGTATAAGGCCCTGCTGGAGATGGGTATTAAGACTATCCGGGACCTGAGCCATGTGCCGGCGCCGGAACTGGAGCATCGATTTGGCAAATACGGGCTGGACCTTTACAATAAGTCCCGTGGCGTCCACGAGGGAGAAGTAGTACCCTATTATGAGGCCAAGTCCATTTCCACGGAAAATACTTTTGAGGAGAACAAGTCAGATATGGACTTTCTCATGGCGGAGCTCGTGAGAATGACGGAAAGGGTGGCTTATGAGCTGCGGCAGGATAATAAGACAGCGGGCTGTATTGCCGTGAAGATCCGGTACCCGGATTTCGAGACTACCTCCCGACAGACGACCATCCCCTATACTTTTTATGATGACGAATTGATCGCCAAAGCTAAGGAGCTGTTTCATAAACTGTACCGGGTAGGACAGCCAATCCGGCTGTTGGGAGTGCGGCTTAGCGAGCTGACGGGCGAGGCGATGCAAACCAATCTTTTCCAGGACACGGGGAAAAAGATACAGCTGTACAAGGCTATCGATGATGTCAAGAACCGGTGGGGTAAATATTCTATCGTCAAGGCGGGAGGTATCGAGGCGACCAATGCGCCTGAGGATACTACGGGTGGACTGGAAGGTAAGCGAGCTAATGCGAAGCTTACGACCGAGCCCGAGCGTGACGAAGCAGCTCGGGCGAAGGTCTGGTCCGAACAGCGGCAGCGGACCAGGGAAGAGGGCGGGCACATTTCCCGGGCGGCGTTGAAGAAGGCGGCGGATAAAGAAAGGAGGGACGAGCGGCCCGGAGATAAGGGGGATGCGTGATATGGCATCCATTTGATTGATAAATAAGGATTTATAAGGGTACATGAAAAATTTACATTTAAAGTCTACCTTATTGATAGGGAATTAATATCTTCGTGATCCGCAAGGAATGACGCCGGAGTCTTCCGTATCGCCTGCGGGCATTTGTTTAACTTTCAAATTTTTGTTTTATGAGTCTACGATTAGGAGATAAAGCTCCCAACTTCAAGGCCAAGACATCCATTGGCGAGATCGATTTTTACGACTTTCTGGGTGATTCCTGGGGAATTCTCTTTTCTCACCCTGCTGATTATACACCTGTTTGTACCACTGAATTAGGAAGAACGGCCGCTCTGAAGGACGAATTTGCCAAGCGCGGCGTAAAGGTCCTTGCCCTGAGCGTAGACCCCGTCGACAAGCACCTGGGCTGGATCAACGATATCAACGAGACGCAGAAGGTGAGCGTTCAGTTCCCTATCATCGCTGACGAAGACCGCAAGGTGAGCACGCTGTACGAATTCATTCACCCGAACGCTTCCGCTACCGCCACTGTACGCAGCCTGGTCATCATCGGGCCCGACAAGCTGGTAAAGCTGATCATTACCTATCCGGCTTCCACAGGCCGCAACTTCAACGAAGTGCTGCGTGTTGTCGACAGCCTGCAGCTGACCGCTAACCACAGCGTAGCCACCCCCGCCGACTGGAAGGAAGGTGAGGACGTGATCGTTGTTCCTTCTATCAGCACGGAAGATGCACAGAAGAAATTCCCGAAGGGCGTGAAGGTGATCAAGCCCTATCTGCGTTATACGCCGCAGCCGAATAAGTAAATGAGGCGAAGAGCGGCGTATCGGCCGAAGGCCCATCATCAGACGTTGGCGGAGGAGCCTTAAATTCCAGACAAGGCGAGAACGGCAACACATGCCGCAGTCGAATAAATAATCTTAGCAGAAAAAGCCCGGCAGCCGTCGGGCTTTTTTGTACCTACAATCTTGCATGCTGCCAGTTAGGCCCTGTGTAACGGAATATAGGCTGGATAGGAAAGTGACTATAGACACTATCGAATTCGGCCTTCTGTTCGGGAGTCGCAATTGAGAAATAAAGCGGCAGGTTCCTTTCAATCGTTTCAGCGAACAGAAAAGTGCCATCCGGCAAGGGGAAAAGGCCTTGTACCGTCAATGATGAACCAAACATATCAGTGAGAGGGTTTTTTGAGTCGATACTGAATGCAATATGCCCTTGCTTATCGAAGATCTCCAGGCCTTTGGCATCGTAATTATATTTACTGACATTATTCGTATACACATACCATTTGCTATCTATCATCTGAAGAAGCGTGTTGCCATTCAAGTCTTTGACAGTTGCATCGACGGAGAAATCCCAGTGGACAGAATTTATCTGCATGAATGGGCCATTGAAAAAATTCGTGCTATCGTGCAATTTGAGCTCTGGTATGGTTTCATGTGCGACGTAGTAAACGCCTACAAAAACTATGATATCAATGCCATAGTTTATGGTGGTGTCGATGGGAAGGGTCAGTGTCCCGCAGATTGCCAGTTTTTGCGGGACGATCCCTTTTTTATATGCCGGCGGATCGGGTTCGCAACTGCAGGGAAGTTCGCCGGGGATTTTTTTACATGCCAGTGTGGACAGGAGCAATATGCTGGCACCTATGTGCAGGACCGAAGAGGATATGTAATTCATAGTTGAAGAGTTTTTATTTACAGTCGTAGTCGATCTTTGCGTTTGTATAGGGAATTAGACTAAAAAGCTGGACGTTGCGACTTCAATAGGATTCGAATTCATCGCATCCAGGGCAAGCGGGTATATACTTTGAGCGGCGGCACAGACAATGTCACCGGGGAACAGGAGCGTTCAGGTGGAAGGCAGGTAGGTAAAGGGATATTTGGGGAGGGATTACAGGTTTAAAGGTACAGGAGGAATCGACATTTCCAAATGTCATTAACCAAATACCGTGATTTCACGGTGTCCACTTTGTCCATGCCGTGAAACTTTCCTATATTCATTGATACAATACCGACTGAAAATGAGAAAACAACTGCTCTTATGGCTGCTGGTTGTAGTATGCATGCCGGCTGCTCTTCTCGCTCAAAAGACGATCATTTATTGTGGCAGGCTCATCGATCCGGCCTCGTTGCAGGTGCGGACGGAAATGTCCATTATCATCACGGGCAATATCATCTCCGATGTTCAAAAAGGGTATATCTCCGCGGCCGCCGGTGACAAGGTCATCGATCTGAAAAACCGCACGGTGATGCCCGGGCTGATCGACGCTCACGTACACCTGGAAAGCGAGACGAGCCCCAATGCCCAGCTCAAAAGATTTACGCAGAACGATGCGGACATAGCCTTCCAGTCTACCGTATATGCAAAGACCACGTTGATGGCGGGATTTACCACGGTGAGGGATGTGGGTGGCAGCGGCGTCAATATCTCGCTGCGCAATGCCATTCGCCAGGGCATCGTGGTAGGTCCACGCATGTATACTGCGGGGAAGATCCTTTCTTCCACGGGCGGGCATGCCGATCCGACCCATGGATGGCGCAAGGGGCTGGAAGCGACTGATGAGACGGCCCTTACCGTGGTGGATGGGAAGGATGCCTGTATCAAGGCGGTGAGGCAGATGTATAAGGAGGGGGCTGACCTGATAAAGATCACCGCCAGCGGTGGTGTGCTGAGTCTGGAGAAGGATGGCACCGGTCCGCAATTTTCCGAAGAAGAGATCCGCGCCATTGTGGAGACGGCCAAGGATTATGGGATGCGGGTAGCGGCCCATGCGCATGGGGCCGAGGCGATGAAGCGGGCCATCCGGGCCGGGGTGACTTCCATCGAGCATGGGACGCTTATGGATGACGAGGTCATCAGCCTGTTGAAGCAGCATGGTGTCTGGTATGTGCCGACCATTATTGCAGGCAAGTCCGTGTCCGACAGTGCCAGGCTGCATCCTGGTTATTTCCCGGCCGTCATTGCGGGCAAGGCGCTCAGCATTGGACCCATGATACAAAATACATTTGCCAAGGCTTACAAGGCGGGCGTGAAGATCGCCTTTGGCACGGATGCGGGGGTATATGCGCATGGTAAGAACTGGATCGAATTTGTATATATGACGGAGGCGGGCATGCCGCCATTGGAAGCTATCAAGTGCGCCACGCTGAATGCGGCGGAGCTCATCGGGGTGAGTGACAAGGTGGGCAGCATCGAGAAGGGTAAGTTGGCGGATATTGTGGCCGTGGACGGCGACCCCACGCAGGACATCCATGTCATGGGGAATATGAAGTTTGTGATGAAGGACGGGGTGGTATATAAGAATGAATAGAAATAAGCATTGCTTAAACAATGAAAAAAATAAATCCACTCACTATCCTTATATCCTGGGTTGTGGGTTGCCTGGTATTTGCGCTGACAGTTATGATAATACTTGGTAAAACTCATCCTGGAGGAGAACAGACGCCATTAAGTTTTCTCGGAAAATTCATTTATATTATAGTTTATGGAGTGCTGGTTTTATCGATCCTGACAATTTTTTTGTTTAGAGCGTGGACGAAAAAATTCTGGATAGTGCAAGCAGCATCAATGTGCTTATGTTGTTTTCTGATATTTTCCGGATGGAAAATTAGTCACAATGTGAAATATCTAACATCAGGCGTAGATACAACTATTGGGGGTAAAGAATACACTAAACAATATGAGTATTATGATAATCTATCGTTGAGGAGTATCTCTTTTTTCTATAAAAATAGAAAAGATAGTATTTGGACGACCTATTCTGAAAGCGGAAAAATTATATCCCGGTTAAGGTACAAAGACGACTCCCTGATAGAAAAAGTTGAATATGGCGAAGAATAATATGCGACAGCCTGGGGGAGATCATCCCTTCCACTTCCTCAACTGCTGCAAGAGCGCGCGCATATCCTTCGGCAGCGGGGCTTCGAAGAAGTGTTCCGTGCCTTCGGCGTCTGTAAATTTTAATGACTGGGAATGCAGGGCCAGCCGGTGGAGGATGGGGTGCTCCTGCTCTTCATTCCTGCTGAGCTTATAGTTGCGTTTGAAGGAGGAGATAAAGACGGGGCGGCCGTCGCCGTACGTCTCATCACAGACGATGGGATGGCCAAGTGCCTGCATGTGGACACGGATCTGGTGGGTGCGGCCGGTGTGGATGCGGAACTCCACCAGGGAATACAAACCTAATTCTTCCAGTACTTCATAATCGGTGAGAGAGGCCCGGCCGCGCTTGTTGATGACCATTACCGCGGGTTTCGTGGGGTGTTCCATGATGGGCTGGTCAACACTGCCCTTGGGTTGTGCCAGGCTGCCTTGTACGATGCCTGCATAGATCTTTTCCACGGCGCGTTCTTCGAATATTTTCGAGAGATACTGATGAGTCGCTTCGTCCTTTGCGAAGACGATGACTCCGCTGGTGTCGCGGTCCAGGCGATGGACGGTGAAGATGTTGCCGTACTTTTCTCTTAGCCAGCTTTTGAGGGAGGGGTCTTTTCCTTCCCGGTCGGGGATGCTGAGCAGTCCGGCGGGTTTATTGAGGACAATAAAATGATCGTTCTCGTATATGATCTCGGGCTTGTTGTGCATGGGATGGGGGATTAATGGGGACGACGACCGGAAGGTTTCGTTGGCCTGGGTGAACGAGGGGCCGTGGACCGGGTTGATGCGTGTTGTGATTTGGCTTTTGATTTTATATACGATCCGCCGGATTTGCGGCCACGGAGGCCGCCGTTGGGTTGGGGAGGCTTTTTGCCGTCCCTGGCCGGGCCTGTGGCGGGTTTTTCGGAACGCCCTGCCGGGCGAGATTTATTGAATTTTTTGGGGGCCGGGCGTTTCGGGGAGACCTGTGCCGGTGCGTCGGCCTGCTCATCCTCGTCGGGTTTGTGTGCCTTTGGCGTAGCGAGCGACCCTCTGAAGGAGGAGTTCAGATATTTTAAGATGCGTATCTCTTTTTCGGTGAGCAGCCGCCAATGTCCGCGTTGTACATTCTTCTTGGTCAGTCCTGCGTACATCACTCTATCCAGTCCTCTTACATCATAGCCCAGGTGTTCGAAGATGCGCCGGACGATACGATTGCGTCCGCTGTGTATCTCCAGTCCTATCTGTGTTTTATCCTTGGCGTCTGCATAAGCCAGCACATCCACATAGGCCACCCCGTCCTCGAGTGTGATGCCGCCGGCTATTTTATCAAAGTCCGCCTTGGTCAGCGGCTTGTCCAGTGTGACGTGGTATATCTTTTTTATTTCGTGCTTTGGGTGAGCCAGCTTTTGAGCCAGATCGCCATCGTTGGTCAGCAGCAGCACGCCGGAGGTATTTCGGTCGAGGCGGCCGATGGGGAAGACCCTTTCGGGTGTGGCCTGACGGATAAGATCGAGCACGGTCTTACGTCCCTGCGGATCGTCGGTGGTGGTGATATAGTCCTTTGGCTTGTTCAGGAGTATATAGATAAAATTGCGGGATATGGTAACTTTTTTGCCGTTGACCTTGACCAGGTCATTAGGAGAGACCTTGGTGCCGGGCTCGGTGACGAGTTGGCCATTGACCTGTACTTTACCCTGGCGAATGAGCTCGGCAGCGTCGCGGCGGGAGCAGATGCCGCCATGGGCGATGTATTTATTCAGGGGGAGTGCATCGGGGGCGGATGACTGGACGGGACTGCCGGAAGAGACATTTGAAGGGGCCTTGGCAGGGAGGACATTTGAACCAGTCCTGGCTGGTGGCACTGGTTTTGCAGGCCTGCCAATCGCCGACTGCTGTTCGCGGGCCTTTCTTTTTTCTTCGAAATGACGTTCGATGGCTTCTTTTCTTTCTTTCTTGGCAGCCTTCTTTTCCTGACGGAAGGCTTCTTTGATGGCAGCATTGTTCTTTTTGTTATAGAACTTGCTGAAGTTATCCGTTTTTCGCTTCATGCCTGGGGATTTGCTGTTTTACAACAGTAATTTGATAATCGTCAAAGGTACGAAATATTTATCGAAACGCCCAATTGGAGCAAAATCCACGCATGTCGAATAAAAATATTAGTCTACTAGTTGAGTGGGGTATATATTTGCATTTGGAAAACACTATTGAGTCACTAAAAGCACTGTTATGAAGAAGCTGCTAACCGGATGCGTGCCGGCAAAGCATAGGTATTTATTCGCCGGACTAATGCTAATTTTATTTTCTCTCTCCTCTCAAGCACAAACATTCAAAGCCACGGGTGTCGTTACAGGAAAACCAGACAGCCTGCCCCTGCAGGGTGTCACCGTAGCCGTAAAAGGCGGGCATAAAGCCACGCAAACGGATGCCTCGGGCAAATTCGAGATAACTGTTTCACCAGGAGACATACTCCTGATCAGCTTCATCGGCTATCAGCCTGTGGAGATACCCGCCAATGCGACAACTCTCCTTTCCATAACGCTGGAACAGGCCAGGGGTACGCTGAATGAAGTCGTGGTGACGGCGTTGGGTATCTCGCGTCAGAAAAAATCCCTGGGCTACGCTGTACAGGAGCTGAAGTCGAAGGATATTTCCGAGACGTCCGAACCTAATCTTGTCAATGCGCTGGAAGGCAAGGTAGCCGGCGTTCGTGTGACGAACAGCCAGGGTGATATGGGCTCTTCCCGCATTGTTATAAGAGGGGAGACCTCCATTTCAGGGAACAACCAGCCGCTGTTCGTTGTCAATGGATTCCCGGTGGACAATTCCCAGCTTGGCGCGGGCGGCTCGCGGGACTTTGCCAACGCCATATCCGACCTCAATGCCAATGATATCGAATCGATCAGCTTTTTAAAAGGACCCAATGCGGCGGCGCTTTATGGATCGAGGGCCGCTCAAGGCGTCGTCCTGATAAAAACGAAAAGCGGAAGAAAGAAGAAAGGTCTGGGGATCTCCGTCAATTCCAACACCACATGGGAAAATCTTCTGACCCTTCCTACATACCAGAATGTATTTGGACAAGGCGCCAATGGCCAATTCAGCTACAAAGACGGCGCCGGCGGCGGTGTGAACGACAATGTGGATGAGAGCTGGGGCCCGAAGATGGATGGCCAGCTGATCCCACAATTCTTCGATGGCACGCCGCAACCGTTTGTACCCCATCCCAATAATGTAAAGAGCTATTTCAAAACGGGCATCAGTTACAACAATGGTATTGCCATCGGCGATGCAGGCGACAAATACGATTACAGGTTCTCCGCCAATACCCAAAAAATGTTCGGTGTTATTCCCAACAGTGACCTCGGCAGGAATACCTTTACCCTTAATACCACGCTGAAGCTGGACCCGAAGCTGACGCTGACGGCCAATGCCAATTACGTGCAGACCGATGCGGGCAATCTCCCCGGAGCCGGTGGGAAGCGCGCGACCAGCACGATGCTGCAGTTTATCTGGATGGGAAGGCAGGTGGATATGAACAAGCTGCGGGACCATTATTATAGCACCGGCAGCCCATTGAACTGGAACAATGCCTACTACAGCAATCCTTTCTTTGTGGCCGGGC
>DASZWE010000345.1:0-4087 GCA_035546735.1 Puia sp. | reverse complement strand
GATCGCTGTTTCCCTATCGGAAAAAGATACAGCGGAGGTATTTGCGAAATTCATTTTGCGACCTTCCTCCAGGCCGCTGATGGAGGTCATCGTTAGAGCGACCATTCCTCCTGTCATCGTCAAGTCGGATACGATAGGTTTTAATGCTGCGGCCTTCCCTACGCGACCGTTTGCCAGTGTAGAGGATCTGCTGAAGAAGCTGCCGGGCATCGCAGTGGATAAGGATGGTAATGTTACTTTACAAGGTAAGAAGATAGATAAGATACTCATCGACGGCAAGGAGTTCTTCCTCGGCGATATCAAGACGGCCACCCAAAACCTGCCTGCGGAGATCGTTGCGCAGGTGGAGACGTATGACACACAGTCGGAGCGGGGAAAGCTTACGGGCATCCGTGATCCTACGGGCGGGAAGACGCTCAATATCAAGCTGAAGAAGGATCGGAAGAAGGGCTACTTTGGGAATGCCTATGCGGGCGCCGGCAATGCCAGGGGTTATGCAGTGGGGGGTACGGCCGCCAGTCTGGATGCTACGCGCAATATTTTCTTCAACGGAAATACCAATAATATCAGCAATCTGTTCACCGGGAGGGAGAATAACTCCGGTCCGGTCTCGGGTGGGTTACAGACCCTGTCCAATGCCAACTTAAATTACCGGGACAACCTGGGTAAGAAGATCGTGGCTGTCTTCAACGGAGGTTATTCCCGTAATCAAAGCAACATGCTGCAGTCATCCAGCCGTCAAACTTTTCTGGGTGACTCTTCCCTGATCGAGAATCGGCTCAGCAATGCATCCAATACGAGCAGCTCGGAACGTTTCAATGCGCGTATGGAATATAAAATGGACAGTTTGCGGACCATGACGCTGCAGTCGAGCTGGAATTCCCAATCGGGCAACAATCATTCATCGGATACGGTGGGTATCAATACGCAGATCGGGTCAGGTGGTCAGGTGGATACCTGGAGGAGCAGTCATGGGCTGACGAATAATACAAGCAATACGCACGGCAATTCCTTTTCCAATAACGTGGACTTCCGGCAGCAGTTCCACAAGCAGGGGCGTACTTTTTATGTGGGCCTGAGCCAGTCGGGCAACCGGCAACACGTGGATGCGGGTCTTTTTTCCCTTGTCGATGCTTTTGACAGCCTGGGAAACAATGTTCAGCATGCCTTGGAAGATCAACGATCCACCCAGACATCGAACAGCGAAAACTATAATGTACAGGCGTCCTATACGGAGCCGGTGGGTAAGCGCAAGGTGCTCGACTTCGGCTACCAATTCAGTGTTGCTACGAGCCATTCCGACAAGGAAAGTTTCGATTATGACAGCGCCACGAAGCGATATGATCATCCCGATACGCTGACCACGAACCAGTTCTACAATCGTAATACCAACCAGAATATCCATGCGGACTTCAATTCCGATGGGACCAGGTGGCGCTATCAGCTGGGGGTAGCGATACAACTGACGAGCCTGTACAATAAGAATTATTCTCTCGAAGATCCGGTCCAGCAGCGATTTACCAACTGGTATCCCCGGGCCAGCCTGATCTGGTCCATGTCTCAGAACCGGAGCATCCGCGTAGGGTATTCGGGAAGCAGCTCTGCTCCTTCCATCGATCAGCTACAGCCATTGCCGGATCTGACCAATCCTTTCCTGGTGCGAATCGGCAATCCCGGCCTGAAGCAATCTTTTCAGCACAATTTAGATATGGGTTTCAACAGCCTGAATACAAAGAGTCTTCAGAACTGGCAGCTTTCCGTACAGGGAGGATTTACGGAGCATGCCATCACTGCCTCTACGAAGCTGTTGTCCGGCGGTGTTCAGCAATTGCAGTATGTCAATGTAGCGGGCAATTATCAGCTGTCCGCCTTCCTCACGTATGGCTTCCCGGTGTGGTCTCGTCATGGCAACGGCAGTATCAGCCTGCATGGGAATTATGCTCATCAGAATGGCTTTCTCAACGGAGAGCCGAACAGCACGAATACGAGCGGCATGGGCGGAGACTTCCGGCTGAACTATCATCCTGCTGAGAGAGTATTTTTTGAGACCACCGCATCCCTGAACTTTAACGGTAATGGATACTCCCTGAGCCCGGATCAAAATACGAGCGTGCTGGTGCAGAACTATATGTTAGATTGTTCTTATGAGCTGCCGGGAGCGGTCACGATGTCCAGCTATTATACCTGGCAGCAGACGGGCGCCCAGGGGTCGTTGCCGGCGCATGCTATCAGCTATTGGAATGCGGCATGCTATAAGAGTATTTTCCGTAATCATAGCGGGCAGGTACGGCTGTCGGTATTCAATCTTCTCAATGGGGCGAGCAATGTTTCCCAGTCTGCCGGTCCGAACTTTATCTCCACGAGCCGATCAAATATTGTGGGGCGGCTGTGGCTGTTGAGCTTTGTGTGGCATTTTAGAAAATTCCCGAGTGCAGGCAAGAGCGCGGGGGCGGGAAAATAAGGTGCGGGACGGTGCAGGATGAAAGATAGGAAAAGGAGGCGTACATTGGGAAGATGGATCAGATTACTATCAAACGACGCCTTGCCGGGCTTTTCTTCTCTTTTTTGGTGATGCAGGTGACATGGGGGCAAAGCATGCTCACCGGATTCCAATCTCCGCCGGACTCCATTCAAACAAGCGTATACTGGTATTGGATATCGGGCAATATTTCCCGGGAGGGGGTTGTGAAGGACCTGGAGGCCATGAAGAGAGCGGGTATCAACCGGGCCTTTATTGGCAATGTGGGTATCGGGGGTACGCCTGATGGGAAGGTTCGTTTATTTTCTCCTGAGTGGTGGGATATTTTGCATGCCGCATTACAAACGGCGACCCGGCTGCATATCGATATAGGGATGTTCAATAGTCCCGGATGGAGCGGGGCGGGTGGTCCCTGGGTAAGGCCGGATCAGGCTATGCGGTATCTTGTTTCTTCTGAAACGGTGGCGCACGGGCCGGGTGTTTTTCATGCTGTGCTTCCTGAGCCTGCTGATAGTTTTCAGGATGTGCGGGTGATCGCATATCCCGCGCCCCGGCAATATGAGGGCAACATCCTTTCTTTACATCCGGCTGTTGTCGCTGTGCCTACGCTGTCTGCGGCGGATAGCCTGTCCTGTCTGCTGGATGGCAATGAAAATACGGAGATGCGTCTGCCGGAGCAGCATGGGGGAGATACGCTGGCTATCCGCCTGGCGGTGGGGTCGCCTTATACGGTGCGGAGCCTGGTGTTGTTGCCGGGGCGTCGTTCCATGCGTATAGAAGGGGTTGTGGAGGTGGAGGAGAGTGGGGTTTTTCGGAAGATCGGGGAAATCGATCTGGACAGGAGCAATGATGCGCTGAATGTGGGGTTCAATCCTTACGGTGCGTTGGCCGTGTCGTTACCGGCGACTTCAGGCAGGGTCTTCCGGGTGGTCTTTTATCATTGGACAAAGGGGAGCGGCATTCGGGAGATGAAGCTTTCCGCGTCGCCTGTGGTAGGCAACTATATCGAGAAGACCCTTGGTAAGATGCATCCTACTCCTCATCCTTTCTGGTCGGCTTATCAGTGGCCGGTGCAGCCGGAGGCGGGGGATACGGGGCTTGTCATCGATGCGGGGAAGGTAGTGGATATTTCTTCTTATATGGATAAGCAGGGTGTGTTGCGCTGGAATGTTCCGGCGGGGGACTGGGTGATACTGCGTACGGGGATGACGCCGACGAGGGTAGTGAACAGCCCGGCGCCGCCGGAGGGAACGGGATTGCAGGGGGATAAGATGAGCAAGGAGCGGGTGGCAGAGAATTTCGACGCCTTTGTCGGAGAGGTGCTCCGGCGGATACCGGAGGAAGACAGGAGGAGCTTTAAGGTAGTGGTAGAGGACAGCTATGAGGTGGGTGGGCAGAACTGGACGGATGGGATGATCGACGCCTTTAAGCGACGTCATGGATATGATCCTACGCCGTATATACCTGTGATGATGGGGCATGTGGTGGGCAGCGAGGACAAGAGCGACCGATTCCTTTGGGACCTGCGGAGGTTTATCGCGGACAAAGTAGCGTATGATTATGTGGGAGGTTTGTGGGAGGCGAGTCATCGGCATGGTCTTACGACCT
>DASZWE010000344.1:0-10330 GCA_035546735.1 Puia sp. | reverse complement strand
TATGGCGGAGGCGGTATGTGCAAGGGCGGTAAATTGAAGGATAATATGATGGAGATCGATGGCGCGGTGCAGACCATGCAGGGGCTACAGGATTTTCATGAAGCTACCTGGGTACATAAGCGAGGTGATCTCTATTATCTCTCGTATGCCGACAATCACGATGTGGGCGGGAAGCACAACCAGATGCGCTATGCCGTCAGCCAATCGCCGCTGGGGCCCTGGACGTATAAAGGTATTTATATCGATGCCACGGACAGCTATACCGATCACGGGTCTATTGTGGAGTACAAGGGCCAGTGGTATGCTTTTTACCATAATAGTGCGCTGTCGCACTTCGACTGGCTGCGGAGTATCTGTGTGGACACGCTGGGGTATAACGATGACGGGAGTATTAAAAAACTTATCCAAACAAAATGACTATTATGAAACATATTCTTTGTGCATCCTTTTTTGCTGGCCTGCTGACTGTTTCCTGTGGGAAAAGCAATAATGGCGGCGGGCAGAAACCTCCTGATCCACCCAAGCAATGGCCTTCTCCCAAGGGGGATGTGGTGGGCAAGATCACGGTAGGATACCAGGGATGGTTTGCCTGTAAAGGGGATGGATCGCCCATCGATGACTGGTGGCACTGGTCGACGGACTGGGGCCAGGCGCCTACGATAGATCTAAGGGGTTTTTCATCGTGGCCTGACGTGCGGGATTACACGAATACATACGCCACCGGGTTTCCTGATCTGAATAATGGGCAGCCGGCGAAGCTGTTCTCTTCCTATAGCGACCAGACGGTGGATGTGCAATTCAGCTGGATGGAACAGTTTGGGCTGGATGTGGTGGCCTTGCAGCGATTTGCCCCCTATGGCATCGAGGGGCCGATACGGGATACCATGGCGGCCAAGGTAAGGAAGGCGTCGGAAAAGCATGGGCGGAAGTTCTATATCATGTATGACGTCAGCGGGTGGGCGAATATGCAATCGCAGATAAAGGACGACTGGACGAACAAGATGAAGATATACACTTCTTCTTCCGCCTATGCGAAGCAGAATGGCAAGCCGGTGGTCTGTATCTGGGGTTTTGGGTTCAGCGATCCCAATCATCCTTGGGATGCGCCGGCGTGCAAGGATGTGATCGACTGGTTCAAGCAGCAGGGGTGTTATGTCATCGGAGGGGTGCCAACGCACTGGAGGGATCAGAACAGTGACTCGCGACCCGGCTTTATCGATGTGTATAAGGATTTCGATATGCTGTCGCCCTGGATGGTGGGGCGTATCGCCAAGATGATCGATGTGGAAAATTTTTATGCGAACGAGCAAACGCTTGACCTGAAATACTGTAAGGACAATGGGATCGACTACCAGCCCTGCGTGCTGCCGGGGGATCTGTCACAACATCAACGGGTGCATGGGGACCTTATGTGGCGGCAGTTCTATAATATGACGCGGCTGGGGGTGCAGGGCATTTATATCTCTATGTTCGATGAGTTCAATGAAGGCAACCAGATCTGCAAGACGGCGGAAGATCAGTCCATGGTGCCGGCGGGGGCAGGGTTTGTCACGCTGGATGAGGATGGGACGGCCTGTTCGGCGGACTATTATATGCGGCTGACGAATGATGGGGGGAAGATGTTCAAGGGGGAGATGGCTTTGACGGCCGTGCGGCCGACGGCGGTGAAGTGAGCGGGTCGGCGGGGAAGGACCTGTCTGTAAGACGGGCCGGCGGGGAGATGACAGTTCAGCCTGTACTGAAATATATCTGTTGGATGGCTCATAGCTTTGATCTAAAAAAATGAAAAAAGCTGTGAGATCGCCCCATGCGCCATTGCCCATGGGGCCTTTTAGTCAGGCCATTGTTGCGGGCGGGTTTGTATTTGTGTCGGCGCTGCTGGCGGAGGATGTTACTACGGGCAAGCTGGTGCAGGATGATATAGAGGCAGAGACGCGGCAGGTGATGGACAATCTGCAGGCAATCCTGCGTGAGGCAGGGGTTGACTTCAGCCATGCGGTGAAGTGCAGTATCTTTTTGAAAGATATGAATGATTATGCCCGGGTGAATAAGGTGTACAGTTCCTATTTCAGGGAGCCGTTCCCGGCGCGGGAGACGATACAGGTGGCGGACCTACCGAAGCATGTGAATGTGGAGATATCGGTGATAGCGGCGCAGGGGTGAATCATTCGGGGGACTGGCTTATGTGTTGAAAGTATTGGCCTGTGAACCGATAGAGGATCGACCTTTTTGTAACGGCGCCGTCATCCGTCACCACCGGGATCCGGATGATGCGTTTGGCGGAGTCATAGTCGATGAGATGTACGGGTCTCTCCGGGCGAGAGACTACAGAGAAGAAATCGTATTCAAAATCGATGCCATTTGCCAGGCCTTTGCTTGTCTTAATGATCCTGACGGAGTCATCCAGGGAATGCCCTCTGATAGAAAATGTCTGGATGCCCTGCATGCAATCCTTTGTCGAAAGAATGGCATGATAGATGGCCAGGTAATATATCTTTCCGTTGGCAGGAAGCCTATAAATGTCGGAATAGAAGGCCCCGGCGTCATCCCCTGTATGTTGGGGATCCGCCCGGGCATAGACCCCATGTTCGTCCTTATACTGATATACGTTGGAAAAGAAGCGCATGGTGCCGCCCGTCTGTGTATCCCAGGAATATATTCTGAAGAGGCCGTCGCTGGAGGTGGCGATGGTCAGGCCAGCATTTTTCAGTTGTGTGAATGTTGCATGGATCGTATTAGGATTTGTGCTGGCGTAATGAAACAAAGTTTTTTGGAACACTTTGTTGGCATATTGAAGCGAGTCGTACTTGCCAGGTGTGACGCTGTCCCTGCTCCAATGTTCTATTTGATTAAATTTTTGCAGGAGGTTATTTTCAAGGGATCCCAATCCCTGGCTAAAACCGGAGATGGTGAGGAGTATAAAAGCGGGGAATAGCAGATATGTCATGTATGTCTATTTTTGGAGCGCCATGACCAGCAGGATGATCAGGATAATAGCCACGATGACGGTCAGGGCGATCTTGACGGCGCTGTAGGGGCGTTCGCCGACCACCTCGCCGGTGCAGGCGTTGACGGTGAAGTGGTACAGCTTGTTGTTGTACTTATAGGCGCTGATCCAGGCGGGCAGGAGAATGTATTTCAGTCCAATGTTACCATAGCTGGTGTCGATGCTGTCGATGACCTGTTCGTCGCCGCCGATGTCGTTGAGTATGGACTGTCGGATATAGGGCTGCATGCGGCGTTTGGCTTCTTCGAGGCCTCTGGCGGCGTCGAGCTGGTAGAGCTCGGAGCGGAAGCCGCTGACATATTGTTCGTTGTAATGTACCAGGGACTCCAGGCGCCAGGGTTCCAGGCGGGCTGACACATTTTGCGGAAGGGAATTGCTGGCGGATATGAGGATATCGTTGAAGTTATTGCCTACCCGTCCGCTGGTAGGGAACCATGCGGTATGGCGAACCTCGCGGGTGCGGGTCACTTCTTCTCCATCGACTGTTTCTGTATACGTCTCCGTAGTATAGTAGTACTCACCGCGGCTGCCGACATAATCGGACATGGTGTCGGCGTCATAGCTCCAATGGGGGATATAGACGCCTTTGAACTGGCGGGCGTCGCTGCTGACCATTTTGGAAAGGTCGGAGGGGGCGAACCAAAGTTTTTTGAGCCAGCCGCGGAAGCTTTCCAGGGCCTGTGGCTGTGGTACGAGGAAGGGGAGTACGTAATGGGGCTTGAGAATTTGTTGTGTTTGCGCTTCGCTGAGGACGAGGGGACTGGCGCAGAAGGCGCAATTGTCCGAATTTACTTCGGGGGGGAGGGTGGTGGAGGCGCCGCAGTTCTTGCAGGAGACTATGCTGGCTAACCTGGCGGCTTCGCCGCCGTTGCCGTTGGCTATGAATTGCTCATAATCAAAGGAGACGATGGGGCTGCTGTCCGTGTCTGCGATCTCGTTTTTTGCACCGCAATAGGAGCATTGCAACTGGTGGGTGCCGGGTGCAAAGTGGAGGGTCGCTCCACAGCCGCTGCACTGCAGCGACATATTTTGGATAACGGTCTGTTCGGCCTGGGACATGGTTGAATTTTATGGGTTGTCGTCCGGGTAAGGGTGAATATTGAACGGATCTTTTGTCCGGATAAGGGTAAGGTTTCCGGATTATTGTCCGGGTAAGGGTGGTGGTGTGTTGTTAAATAAAGAGGCCAGTTCGGGAACTGTGTTGGCGGCGGCCCATGCGGGCATGCCTTTTTTCCATATCTGGCTGCCCTGGTTGATGGTACCGGCGGAGATGAGCTGGGACAGCTGATCCACGGTATAGGGGCCGGCCTGCCTGCCATCGATGGCGGCAAAGAAGGTGGTAGCTCCGGGCAGGGGCGGGGGACCGTCGTTGCCCTGGGCGGTATTATTTTGAAAGACATTGGAGACTTGCCCGCCGATGGCCATACCCAGACCTGCGCCGATGCCTGCGCCGGCGAGTCCGCCGCCTCCGGGATTTTTGGCCGCTTCCTCCATGGCATTGGCCGCCTGGAATTGCGCGTAAGCGCCCAGATTACCAACGATGCCCATGCTGCTGCGTTTGTCGAGAGCCGCTTCGACCTCGGGGGGCAGGGAAATATTTTCGATCAGGAACTTGGTGAGCTCGAGTCCCAGCTCGTTGAATTCCGACCGGATCTTATCGGTGATCTTAGCCGACACTTCGTCGTAGTTGGCGGCGAGGTCCAGGACGGGGATCTTTGCTTCGGCGATGGCGTCCATGCCCCTGGAAACGGCCAGGTTGCGGAGTTGTTCGTTGATGCTGTCCACGGAAAATTCCGGGTTGGTGGCGGCAATCTCCTTTATAAATACGCCGGGGTCCTTTACGCGGAAGGCAAAGCTGCCGAAGGCGCGGAGGCGTACGGGGCCGAACTCTGCATCGCGGAGCATGACCGGGTTGCGGGTGCCCCATTTCTGGTTGATGAACTGCCGCTGGCTGACAAAGAACACGTCCGCCTTGAAGGGACTGTTAAAACCATACTTCCATCCTTTGAGGGTAGTAAGGATGGGCATGTTCTGTGTCGTCAGGGTGTACATGCCGGGTGTGAAGACGTCTGCAATGGCGCCTTCATTCATGAATACGGCCCACTGTGATTCGCGCACGGTGAGCTTGCTGTTCATTTTTATCTCGTTGTTATAGCGGGGGAATTTCCATACGATGGTATCGGTGGAGGGGTCGACCCATTCTATAATGTCTATAAACTCATTTCTGATCTTATCAAAAAGTCCCATATTCTATGGCTTGATTTTGTGAGCTAATGTTTGGTCCCTGATCGCCGGGGGCGATTCAAGGCGGGATGAAATTAATAAAAAAAATACATCTCCAAATGGTATTGGGAAGACGTTAGCAAATTGATGACAAGAGGTAGATTATGTTTGTAATATTATGATTGTTATTATTTTAGTTCGATCCAGACCGGGGCGTGGTCGCTGGATTTCTCCCAGCCGCGTACGTCGCGATCGACACCGGCGGCTTTGAGGCGCGGGACCACCTGGGGGCTTAGGAGAAAATGGTCGATGCGCAGACCGGCGTTGCGGCCATAGGCGTTGCGGAAATAGTCCCAGAATGTATAGATGGTCTCGTCGGGGTGCAGCTTGCGGATGGCGTCGGTCCATCCCTGTGCGATGAGCTTTGCGAAGGCGGCTCTTGTTTCGGGGCGGAAGAGGGCGTCGTCCACCCAGCGTTCGGGTTTGTATACGTCCTTTTCCGTGGGCATGACATTGTAATCCCCTGTGAGCACGACGGGCATTTTGGAGGCAAGGAGGTCGGCCGCGTGTTGTGTCAGGCGTTGGAACCAGCCCAGCTTATAGTCGAATTTGGGGCCGGGGGCGGGGTTGCCGTTGGGCAGGTAGAGGCAGCCGATGATGAGCCCATCGACAGAGGCTTCTATATAGCGGCTGTGGAGGTCTTCTGGATCACCGGGGAGGATACGGCGGCGCTCTTCTATCTTACCCTTGCGGCTGAGTATGGCCACGCCGTTCCAGCTTTTCTGACCATGCCAGAGGGCGTGGTAGCCTGCGTCCCTGATGGCGGCCTCGGGGAATTTTTCCTGGGGAGCTTTTAGTTCCTGCAAACAAACGATGTCGGGAGTCTGTTCTTTGAGCCAGCGGAGCAAGACGGGAAGGCGTCCGTTGACGCCATTGACGTTGTAGGTGGCGATTTTCATACTAACAGTGTTAAATTTTTTTATGCCCGAAGGTCTAACATTGTTAAATTTACTATAGGATTTATTATGAACGCTTTAAATTTCCTGTAAAAATGAAAAGCACCTTATCGGGGGCCGCGGGCCTTTCTTTTGTTGTCATTTCTCTTTTGTACGGTTGTAAGGATGGTAGCGCAACAGCAGGCGCCGGGGCTATGCCTCCGCCTCAGCTGCCAGTGATCACCGCAACCGCTATGCCCGCCACCACGTACCAGGACTTTACGGCCTCGGTGGAAGGCAAGCACGATGTTGAAATAAGGCCGCAGCTGGATGGCTATCTCACCGGCATTGAAGTGGACGAGGGCGCGTATGTGCACAAGGGCCAAACTCTTTTTATCATCGACCGGAGGCCTTTTGAGGAACAGCTGAACAATGCGAAGGCGGCTTTAGTGGCTGCGAAGGCGTCGGTGGAAAATGCGAAGATAAATGTAGACAAGCTGAAGCCATTGGTAGAGGGCAATGTGGTATCGGACGTGCAGCTGAAGTCGGCGCAGGCAAGTTATGACAATGCCAAAGCCGCCGAGGACCAGGCGCAGGCGGCTGTTGAGTCCGCCCGTATCAATCTCGGCTATACCACCATCACCGCGCCCAGCGACGGATATGTGGGGTTGATACCGTTTAAAACGGGAAGTCTTGTCACAAAAGCCATGTCGGGCTACCTCACCGTCGTATCGGAAACAAAGGATATGCGTGTCTATTTTTCCATGAGCGAGCCCGACTTCCTTGCCTTCAAGGAGAAATATCCCGGCAAAACCGTTGCCGATAAGGTGAAGCAAATGCCACCTGTCGAGCTGGTGCTGGCGGACAACAGTGTTTATCCTCAGAAGGGAAAGGTAGAATTGGTGGAAGGTCAGTTCGACAGGACGGTAGGCGCCATCAAGTTCCGGGCAAGCTTTCCCAATGCGGAAGGGATGTTGCGGAGCGGCAGTACGGGCAAGGTCAGGATCCCAACGGTATACAAATCCGTGCTGGTGGTTCCCCAGGACGCCACATTCGAGCTACAAGGGAAAGTTTTTGTTTATACGGTGGCCGATAGTAATAAGATCGTGACCAAGCCACTGAGTATTTCCGGAAGGACTACGAACTATTATTTTGTTGCAAATGGTGTGAAACAGGGTGACAAAATCGTTCTATCCTCTATGTCCACCACGCTGTTTGGCGGATTAAGGGATGGGATGGTGATTACGCCGCAAATGATCTCAACCGACAGCTTATTGAAGGTAAAGCCAATCTGATCGAGTAAAGCCAATCCGATCAAACCAAAAGGCCCCGGAAGGGCCTGTTCGAAGGACAGACATTAGCACATATTACAAAACACATTCTATGTTAAGGAGATTTATCGAGCGACCGGTATTATCCACCGTCCTTTCCATTATACTTTTGCTGTTGGGAGGGCTGTCCCTCTTCTCCCTGCCTATCACCTTGTTTCCGGAGATCGCGCCGCCCAGCGTACAGGTAACTGCCGTCTATCCCGGGGCCAATGCCGAGGTGGTAGCGCGTACGGTGGCCGTGCCTATAGAAGAGGCGGTCAACGGGGTGGAGAACATGAGCTACATGACCTCCAATTCCAGCAACGACGGGAGCATGAACCTGACCGTCTATTTCAAACAGGGTACCAACCCGGATATCGATGCGGTGAACGTACAGAACCGTGTGTCGAAGGCGAACAGCCAACTACCTCCCGAAGTGATACAGGCGGGTGTGTCCACGCAGAAAATACAGACCAGCTTCCTTATGTTCGTGGGGTTGTACAGCGATGACAGCGCAAAATATGACGAGCTGTTCCTGGAAAATTATCTTAGAATAAATGTCATTCCACAGCTGCAACGTATACCCGGTGTGGCGCAGGCGCAGGTGTTCAGCTCGAAAGATTATTCCATGCGTATCTGGCTCAAGCCCGACCGGCTGATCGCCAATAACCTGTCCCCGCAGGATGTTTTGAACGCCATCAAGGATCAGAACCTGGAAGCGGCGCCGGGGCGGCTGGGGCAGAGCAGTCCGGAGTCGTTCGAGTATGTGATAAAATACAAGGGCAAGCTGAACAAGAATGAGGATTATGAGAATATGATCATAAAGGCCAATGCCGACGGTTCTTTGCTGCGTCTGAAGGATCTGGCCCGTGTCGAGTTTGGCGCCTATACCTATATCTCTTCCAATAAGCTGAACGGCAAGCCCACTTCCGGATTTGGCGTTTTGCAAACGCCGGGGTCCAATGCCAACCAGATCCTTACGGAGCTGGAACGGCAGATAAACGATTTCGACAAGGCGTTGCCGGATGGGATGCACTTTAAGATCATGTATAATGCCAAGGAGTTCCTGGACGCCTCGATCGGGCAGGTGAAAGAGACCCTGCTCATCGCTTTTGTGCTGGTGGCTTTTGTCGTCTTTATCTTCTTACAGGATTTCCGCTCCACGCTGATCCCTGTTATCGCCGTGCCTGTCGCGATCATCGGCACCTTTTTCTTCCTGCAGCTGTTTGGTTTCAGCATCAACCTGCTGACCTTGTTTGCGCTGGTGCTTGCCATCGGCATCGTGGTAGATGACGCCATCGTGGTGGTGGAGGCTGTCCACTCCAAGATGGAACGGGAGAATTTGCGTCCGAGAAGGGCTACTATCGAGAGCATGAATGAGATCTCCGGGGCGATCATCTCCATTACGCTGGTAATGGCGGCTGTGTTTGTGCCTGTGAGCTTTGTGCAGGGGCCCGCGGGGGTGTTTTACAAGCAGTTTGCGTTTACGCTGGCTACCGCCATCCTTATTTCCGCCATCAACGCGTTGACGTTAAGCCCTGCCCTTTGCGCCTTATTTTTGAAGAACCCACATGCGGAGGAAGGGAAGAAAAAAGGACTTGGCGCCCGATTTTTCGGGGCTTTCAATGCGGGGTTCGGCGCTATGACCAATAAATATATAAAGAGCCTGCAATTCCTTGTCCGTCATAAATGGGTGGCCATTACCGGGTTGTTGCTGGTAGCTGTAGCTTGTGTGCTGCTGGTGCAGCGAACTCCCTCCGGATTCATACCGGACGAGGATCAGGGCTTTATCGTGGCGGTGGCCCAAACGCCTGCCGGCAGCTCGTTGAGCAGGACCACGCATGCTACGGACGCCATCAGCAAGATCGTCTTACAGGATGGAGCAGCCAGCGATGTATGGAATGTAAATGGAATGAATTTTGTCACTAATTCCTTTGCCTCGCCCAATGCGGTTGTCTTTTGCCGGATGAAGCCACGGGATGAAAGGGGGCCTGTAAAAGATGTTTCGCAGATAGCGGGAAGATTGATCGGGGAGACGGGCCAGGTGAAGGACGCCATGTCTATTTTTGTAAATTTTCCAACGGTGCAAGGATTTGGGAACGTCAGCGGCGTGGAGATGATGCTGCAGGACAGGGCGAGCGGGTCATTGGAAAAGCTGGGGATGACGGCGTGGGGGTTTATCGGCGCTTTGTTGCGGCGGAAGGAGGTTGCTTCCGCCTTTACGACGTTCAATACGGGCAACCCGCAATATACTATCGAAGTGGACGATGCCAAGGCCAAGCAATTAGGCGTGTCGATCAGCGATCTGATGAATACGCTGCAGATCTATTACGGGAGCAGCTTCGTTTCGGATTTTAACCGATTTGGGAAGTATTATCGTGTGATGGCGCAGGCGGATGTCCCTTACCGGATGGATGCCAATTCCCTCAACGGCATTTATGTGAAGAACAGTTCGGGTCAGATGGTGCCTGCCACCACGGTGGCCAAGTTCGAGCGTGTATATGGTCCTGAGACCGTGACGCGCAACAACCTGTTCAATGCCGTGACGATCAATGCCACGCCGAAACCGGGTTTTAGCACCGGCGATGTAATCAAGGCCATAGAGGAAACGGCGAAACATGCGTTGCCGAAGGGGTATGCTTATGAGTTCACGGGCGTCACGCGGGAGGAGATCCGGGCGGGTAATCAAACGGCTTTTGTGTTTTTGCTCAGCGTGCTGTTCGTGTTTTTCCTTTTGTCTGCGCAATACGAAAGCTATATCCTGCCGCTGGCGGTGATACTCACCGTACCGACGGGAATACTGGGTGTATTTGCCTTTGTCGGTATGGCGGGGCTGCAGAACAACGTATATGTAC
>DASZWE010000343.1:0-1787 GCA_035546735.1 Puia sp. | reverse complement strand
AAAGAAAAAACGCCGGGGATGGAGGCCGGCGAATTGATTATGCCAGGTATCGTTCCATCGACCGTCTCAGTATCTCTTTGACATCTTTTGTAATGGTCAGGTGTTTGTAGAAACTATACAGGGTGTCGAAGGGTATGGCTTCCAGCCGGCGCCTGATCCTTTCCACCTCCTGTCGCGGAAGCGGCATCCTGTTGGGATAGCTGTATTGAACGGCTATATGCTGCCTGCCGGGTGAAATGACCATAGTGTCGCCACAGAAGACGACGCCCTCCGGAGAGAGTGAGGGAACATGCAGGATGCTGCTGCCGGGGAAATGTCCCCCGATATGGATAAGCCGCATGTCCTCCCAAAGTGGTCTCTCCTCTCCTTCCCAGAGCTCTATATGCGGGCCTTTGTTGAATATCCACTGTTCATCGCTGTGATGGATGTATACAGGGCAGTCGAATGTATCCGCCCAGTCATTCATGTTGCTGTAGTAATGCGGATGTGAAAAGGCAATGGCGCGCAGTCCCCCGTGCGCCCGGATGAATGCTTTGATGGGATCGTCCAGCAGCGGGATACAATCCCACAGGATATTGCCCTCTCCGGAAAGTATCAGAAAGGCCCGCTGCCCAATGGCAAAGGAGGGGGTTATCTCCAGCTCATAAATTTTGTCGTGCAACCGGTGGGACATGACGCTATGGTCGCCTGCCAGGGCTGTGGGTGTACCTTTCCGGATTAGCTCTCTGATCCAGCATCGATAAATCAACTAGTCCAGATATGCAGTTGCCGGACGGGCCGTAGACATTCTCATAAGATTGGTTTAATAAATCATTACATTGCAGGAAATAATACCCGAGAGCAATGGCAGTATCTTCAACATCCGCAAGGGTGACGGCGCTGTTCCTGGATGTAGGTGGCGTTATGCTCACCAATGGCTGGGATAGAAAAATGAGAGAGGCGGCAGCAAAAAAATTCAATCTGGACCTGGATGATCTCAATGACAGGCATCGCATGACCTTCGACACGTATGAGACGGGGAAGCTAAGTCTGGACGAGTACCTGAAAAGCTCGGTCTTTTATAAGGACCGTCCCTTCACGATGGAAGATTTCCGCAATTTTATGTTCAGCCAGTCCGTGGCGTACCAGGAAATGATCGATCTTATCAGAGGGCTGAAAGCAAAGTACAACCTCCGCATAGCTGTCGTCAACAATGAAGGCCGCGAGCTGAATGAGCACCGGATAAGGACCTATCGGCTGGGTGAGTTCGTGGATTTCTTTATCTCTTCCTGTTTTGTGCATTTTCGCAAGCCGGATGCGGATATCTGGAAAGTGGCGCTGGATATAGCGCAGGTGCCCAGGCAGGAAGTGGTGTATATCGACGACCGGGCGATGTTCGTGCAGGTGGCGCAGGGGCTGGGTCTGAGAGGCATCGTCCATGATCATAAGAATGTGGCTAGAACAAAGGATGCGCTGGCCGGTATGGGCCTGGTGCAGGGTTAATTCCCTCGTAGTCTTATTCCCAGCGCGCTGAGCTCGATCTGGTAAATATTGCCGGAGCCATTCAGGATGCCGTGCAGGCCCTTTTCCAATTCCTTATAGCTGGAGATCATTTTTTTACCGGACGTGAAATCCTTTTCACTGATCGTAGTTGCCATATCCATCCTGTCTGCCATAGGCGCCCATCAGCAAAAAGCTTTCGTCGGGCGCTATGAGGCAATCCAGCTCATAGGCGGCCGTACTGACGGAGTCGGTGAGATGTACGGCCGTGCTATAAGGACCGTCCACTAACTTTGAATAATAAAAAT
>DASZWE010000342.1:0-18199 GCA_035546735.1 Puia sp. | reverse complement strand
TACCCGTAACTACACCGACCTGATGGCGTTGTCGCCCCTGGCCAACGGAGCTTCCCTTGCAGGCGCCAAGCCCGGCGGTACGGGCTATATGCTGGATGGCGTGAGCAACAGGTGTGCCCACTTTGCCGGCACCACGGATGCGGCTTTCTCTATCTCCTCTGAGACGATCCGGGAATTTGAGGTTTCCACCAACTCTTATGATGTTACTACCGGTCGCGGCTCAGGTGGTGTAGTAAAAGCCATCACCAAGTCCGGCACCAATACGTTGTCCGGCAGTGCCTGGGGTTATTATGGCGCCAACTCCCTGACGCAGACAAAGGACGTCAACGGCAAACACCTTACCAGCAAATACGAAGTGGGACAGTTCGGCGCCCTGCTCAGCGGCCCCATCATCAAAGACAAGATACATTTCCTCGTCTCTTACGATCAATACACCAATACCATTCCTTTCCGGGCCTATGACTTCGACTATTCAGGAGCTGACCAGCTGTCTGCGGAAAAAGCCCTGAAGATCTCGAAAAACAGTATCAACCGCATCGACAGTATCATGCACAACCAGTTTGGATTCCCCAACAGCCAGGAATACGGGACGATCAATATCAAACAGGAGACAAAGAACGCCTTTGTAAAGTTCGACTGGATCCTCAACAAAAAGAACCTGCTGACCCTGAAATAC
Organism: Puia sp.; assembly: GCA_035546735.1. Lineage (GTDB taxonomy): Bacteria > Bacteroidota > Bacteroidia > Chitinophagales > Chitinophagaceae > Puia. Next base: position 17,523 of record DASZWE010000342.1, on the reverse strand, counting down.
AACTACCTTCATTTCGTCGACCCCAACAAGCTCAAATCAGGCGGTCTGCTTACCACTCAATATACGGGAGTTGAAATTGACAATGCCGTCATGCTGGGACTTCGTACGGAATTTTCTCCACGTATGGTCAATGAGCTGAAGCTCAACTTCAGCACTTACCGCAAGTTCCTTCACTTCGTGAACAATCACGTGCCGGAGGGTTTTGTATCCGTAAAAGATACGCTTTCCGATGGTACCAAGGTCAGCACAACCGTTGCTTTTGGGGACCAGAACTGGGTGCCTGAACGAGACGCATCCGATGTGATACAGATCGTGGATTATCTGCGGTACAAGACAGGTAAGTTCAGCTTCACCTTTGGTACGGACAATAATATCAACCATATTACCGACCGGCTGTCGCATGACCAGCAGGGGCAGTTCTACTACAACTCGATCCAGGATATGGCTAACAACAACCCTTACCGATTCAATCGTAAGATACCTCTTAACGGGGTAAACCCGATGATCAGCGTTCCTCTTATCGAGCTGGGCGTCTTTGCGCAAATGGAAACGAACCTGCGTCCCAATCTTAGCCTGGCCGTCGGTCTTCGCTGGGATGGGCAGATCATCGGCAGCGCGCCCACGTACAATCCGCTGCTGGAGCACGATCTGGGCGTCAATACTCATGTAGTGCCTTTCGATGCGAAGAACATACAACCGCGCGTGAACCTGATCTGGGACGTGAACAACAATGGTCGTGACATCGTGAAATGGGGCGCCGGCCTCTTCGCATCGGAATTGACCACCCAGCCCATTACTTTTGCCCATATCGACAATGGCGTCGATTTCCGCCAGATCAATATCACCAGCAACGTACCCATCCCGGACTGGAAGGGCTATCAGAAGGATTTCGGTCTGGTGCCTGGCGTAGCTTATTACAACTCCCTGCCTACTACACAGCCTGCTACGGTGCTGGCATTGGACAAGCATTTGAAAAACCCGCTGACATTCAAGACCAGCCTGAGCTATTACCACTACTTCAACAACTGGTTCCGTATGGGGGCCAACGTATACTTCGACAATACCTGGGATAACTTCTACCTGTACGACCTGAACCTAAGACGTACGCCAGGCTTTGTAACCAACGAAGGCCGCGAAGTATATATGGACCCTGCCAACATCGGTACTACCAGCACCAACCAGGCGGATATCAAATACTCCCGTATCTCTTCCAATTTCAACCAGGTAAGGTATTTCACCAATACCAAATGGTCTTCCAAATACATAGGCGCCGTGATAGAAGCTGCTGCTCAGATAGGCCGTGACGGTACTATCTCTGTCTCCTATGCCAAGGGTAAGGCCACGGGTGCGCCGCCTTATGACAATGGCGATCCCCGCAACGCCAATTTTGCCGTCGGCTCTTCCTACTGGAACTATTCAGCCTATGGTAAGAACTGGTACAGCGACGGCGACCAGCCCAACAAGATCGTGGCGCTGTTCCTCAGCCCAACGTTCTATGGATTCAGCATCAGCTCGTCCTTCCAGGCTTATCAGAATGCCCGTTATTCCGCCTACATCGATAAGGATGTCATTGGAGAAGGCAACGATGGCACGGACCTGGCCTATATCTATGATCCCAACAACCCGAACACTCCGGCCAATATCGTCACCGGCATGCGCACGCTGCTGCAGAATACCAGCCCCGAATACAGGAAGTTCCTTCAGTCCAATTTCGGCAAGTTCGCTCCCTATCTGGGAGGTCTCATGCCCTGGCGCACACAGTGGAACATGAGCGTGGCATATGAGTTGAAGGTGTTCAAGACCAATAAGATCAGCCTGCGTTGCGATATCTTCAACGTGCTGAACCTGCTGAACTACAAATGGGGCGGGTATACCCAGATCATCAATACCAACCCGTATTCGCTGGCAGGGTTCGATCCCGCTACAAATTCCTATAAATATACCGTCAATACCAGTGCAGGTCAAAGACAAAAAACGGCGAGCTACTACTCCGTTCAGTTCGGAGCCCGGTACTCGTTCTAATATAACTGTTAAAAGAGGGGGAGCTTTGCTTCCTCTCTTCATTTTAGCGACACTTATTATATCAATAGTGACACGCTGATATTCTCTTATCTTAGTGGCAATATTGCCATTATGAAAATATTTCTCACCCTCTGCTTTTGGGGGATCCTCATTGCTGCGCCGGCAAGGGCGCGGGACAAGGTCCGCCTCTTCTCCCCGGACAAGCATCTTGTCTATGATTTCCAGTTGACAGATAGCAGCCCTGTTTATTCCGTCACTTATAAAGGGATGCCGCTGATCGTTTTCAGCCCGTTGGCCTTATCCTTCAGGGATCAGCCGGACTTTTCCAGGGACATTAAGCTCACCGGGATCATCACCCGGGATGGAGTGGAGGATTATTCCCTGCTGACAGGCAAGACCTGCCATGTGCACGATCGCTACCGGGAGCTGACCCTTACTCTGGAAGAAAAGGCCGCCCCTTCCCGGAAAATAAGGCTGATCGTCCGGGCCTTTGACGATGGCCTGGCCTTTCGTTACGAATTCCCGCAGCAGAGGGGCTGGACCTCGCTGCAGCTGGCAGGCGAGCATACACGATTCCGGCTGGCGGGTGATCCAACAGTAAAGGCGCTGTTGCTGCCGAACTTCACCAGCAGCCATGAAGGGGAATATACTACCACCTCCTGGAGCTCCCTAAAAGCGGATACGCTGATGGATATGCCGACGCTTTTTGAGTTCCCCGGGTCCGTCTATATGGCCATCACGGAGGCTGCCTTGCTGGACTATCCTGGCATGTACCTGGAAAAGCATGACCAGTGCCTGACTGGCCGGCTGTCGCCCCTGCCGGATGGGTCGGGACTTTGTGTACGGGCGGATCTTCCTCATTACAGTCCCTGGCGGGTGCTGTTGATCAGCGACAGGGTAGGAGCCCTCATCGAATCCAATATAATTACCGACCTGAACGCGCCTTGCCGGATCCGTGATACTTCGTGGATACGACCCGGCAAGACCACCTTTCCCTGGTGGAATGGCAATGTGGTGCCGGATACGCTGAATGCTCCCGGTAATAATTTTGTCACGGCCCAGTACTATATCGACTTCTGCGCACGCGCGGGACTGGAGTATCATTCCGTGGTGGAATATGGGCTTCATGAATGGTATGTCAATGATGGCGTGGGCTTTATGCCCGGGCCACATGCCGATCCTACCCGTCCCGTACCCGGTCTGGATATGCAGCAGGTATGTGACTATGCCCATCGGAAAGGAGTTGGCATCCGGGTGTGGGTGCATTGGGCCGCTCTGTATCCTCATCTCGACTCCGCCTTTGCGCAGTTTGAAAGGTGGGGTATCAGCGGCATGATGGTAGATTTTATGGACAGGGATGATCAGCAGATGGTCAATATTCAAACGGAGATATTGGAGAAAGCGGCCCGGCATCACCTGCATATCCAGTTCCATGGCGCCTATAAGCCCACGGGCCTTAGCCGCACTTATCCCAATGAGTTCACCAGGGAAGGCACCTTGAACTATGAAGTGAATAAATGGGACAAACGGATCACACCGGACCACGACCTCAACATACCCTTTACCCGTTTGCTGGCCGGCGCCACGGACTATCATCTGGGAGGTTTTCGCGCTGTTCCGGACTCGCTTTTCCGCGTGCAGTATACCCGCCCGCTGATGCTGGGCACCCGTTGTCATATGCTGGGGATGTATGTGGTCCTGGAGAGTGCGCTGGCCATGGTATGTGATTATCCCGAAGCCTATGAAGGTCAGCCTGGTTTCGAATTCATACAGCAGGTGCCAACGGTATGGGATGAGACGAGGGTCATCGATGCGATCGTGGATAAGTACATCGTCATTGCAAGAAGAAAGGGAGAGGAGTGGTTCATCGGGGCGATCAACAACCATGAAGCGCGGGAAGTGACCATTCCATTGAGCTTTCTGGGACGTAATACCTATACGCTCCTTACATGGTCGGATGCATCCGATGCTCCTGTAAACCCCAACCACCTGGAAAGAGCTGCAAGGAGAGTGATCCCCCATGATACCATAATTATTAAGATGGCGCCGGGTGGAGGATTCGCAGCGCATATACGCCGTTGAATAAAATCCCCACTTACCGGGGAACAAAAATTGCAGTGTAGTAATTGCTGTAAAGGTTTATCTATATCGTGGGAAAAGTTGTTTGTCCCCATTCTTTAATGCTTAATCAAAAGATTGTCATTATTATATGTTAATAAATACTTGCCAGGTTTAAAGTTTTGGAATGGAATTTGTAATTCTCAAAGCATCCTTTGAAAAATTATATCCGTAATTGTTAAGCGGAAGGGTGGATTTGGAATTTTGGGTCATATGTAATACTTTTACATAACCTCCTCAAATTTCTAGCGTAGAAAACTGCCCACCTGATCTCCAGCCTACGATTAACCACGCTAAATTCCTTGTTAGAAGATCTACGGTTGCCCGCCTGGATCCTTTTAAAACGCCGTGTCGGTTTCCGATTCTTGCTTTACTAGACTAGATCAGCACTTTAGAATGTAGCTCCCTGAAGTGGGACCTTATTGCCATTCACGCAATCACAATGATGATTGTACGAATGAACGGTTGCTTACTGCCTGAACAGGACTGGGTTCCAGCATTGCTGGAAGTAGTATGGCTTTATATGAACTATAACAGATATATGTATTCGAAAATTTGGATGTTGCTAATTTTTTCAGGGTTTGCGCTGACTTCTTGTTACAACAGCAGGAAAGCAGTCTATTTCAACAATATCCAGGATACGACATTAACTAACACCGTGGCCAGTTCGGAGCCGGTGATACAGCCGAATGACCTGCTCAACATCACGGTAACGAGCCTTAACCCGGAAGCCTCTATGGTCTTCAATACACCCAATATAACGATGCCCGTGACTGCTACTTCCACGGGAACGACACCTACATCGGGGTATGGAACGCCTCAGCTAATGGGCTATCTTGTCAATACCGATGGCACGATCAAATTTCCTGTCCTCGGGTCGGTAAAAGCAGCCGGCCTTACCAAACGACAGCTGGAACAGCTTCTTACAGACACGCTTGCCAACCGCAAATTACTGGTGGACCCTATCGTTACAGCCCGATTTCTCAATTTCCGGGTCACTGTACTGGGCGAGGTCGCACGACCTACCACGCTCAACGTCGCCAATGAAAGGATATCTATCCTCGAAGCCCTGGGGCTGGCCGGCGACCTGACCATCTATGCCAAAAGGGACAACGTCCTGCTGATACGCGAAGAGGGCGACAAAAAGATCATCAAACGCATCGACCTCAATTCCAATGAGATCCTCCTTTCACCTTATTACTATTTAAAGACCAACGACATCGTATATGTGGAGCCACGTAAAGATAAGATCCAGGCCACCAGCAGGACACAACAGTTATTACCTATCATATTGAGCGCTGCATCCCTGATTGCAGTGATAACGTTACATTATGTGAACTAATAAAAATGTGAGCTTATGCAGGTATCCAATAAGAACATTTTCGAAGAGGAGGAGAGCAGCCTGATCTCTCAGCTGCTGTTCAAGTACCTACCTTACTGGCCCTTGTTCCTGTTCCTGCTGCTGATAGCCGGCGCAGGCGCTTATTTCTACCTGCATTATGCAGTACCCGTATATGAGACGGCCGCCACCATCCTGGTAAAAGATGAGAAAAAGGGCCTGGATGACAACTCCAATCTCATGGAGCAGTTGAACCTTTTCGGCAGTAAGAAACTGGTAGAGAATGAGATTGAGGTGATCCAGTCAAGGACCCTTATGCGTGAGGTGGTAAAGAACCTGGACCTCTACGCACCCATTACCCAGGAGGGACGGATCAATTCCCGGCCCGCTTATCTTACTTCGCCGGTGATCATCCAGGTCCGGAAACCTGACTCGCTCATCGAACAAAAAAAGATATATTTCACGTACGACAGCGCTACCAGGGAAGTAGCCATACCTGGCGGAAAATACCCGTTAGGCCAGTGGATAAAGGAAAGCTATGGCGACATCCGATTCATCGCCAATCCCTATTACCAGGTTCCCGATAAGCCAAGGCCCCTGTTCTTCTCCCTGCGGAGCGTACGGGCTGTGACGGACGAATTGCTCAACGACCTGAAAGTTACACAGGCTACCAAGCTGTCTTCCGTCATCGACCTTAAAATAAGGGATGCCGTTCCCAAAAGGGGGGAAGATATCCTCAATGGCCTCATCAAGGAATATAACAAGGCGGGTGTCAATGATAAGAATGCCCTGGCGGTCAATACCCTTCGGTTTATCAACGAAAGATTGGGCATCGTTGCTTCAGAGCTCGACAGCGTTGAGCATGGGATACAGAAATACAAGACGCAAGAAGGTATCGTAGACATCAGCGCACAGGGACAGCTTTATCTGAACAATGTAGGCGCCAATGACCAGAAGCTCAGCGAACTCAACGTTCAGCTGGCCGTCCTGGATCAGGTGGAAAAATATGTACAGTCCAAGAGCAACCAGGCCGGCATCGTTCCTTCCACCTTTGGTGTAGACGACCCGGTGCTGGAAGACCTGCTTCAGAAATTATACGACCTGGAAGTAAAATATGAAGGACTGAGCAAGACGACGGCAGAGAACAATCCTTTGTTGATATCGCTGCGCCGGGAGATCGATAAGGTCAAACCCAGTATCCTGGAGAATGTGGAAAGCCTCCGTAAGAACCTGACGGCAGGAAGAGGCGATCTGCTCAATACCAGCAACAGCTATGCAAGCATTCTCCGGACACTTCCCGCCAAGGAACGGAAGCTGGTGGAGATCAGCAGACAGCAGGGTATCAAGAACAGCATCTACTCCTTCCTGCTTCAAAAAAGAGAAGAGACAGCCCTTACCTTCAACTCGACCATCGCGGACACACGTATCATAGATTCTGCCGCCACCACGGTTAAGCCCGTCAGCCCCAAACCTATGCTGGTCTGGGCGCTCGCCATCGTGGCTGCTCTGGGACTGGGCGCCGGCCTCATAGGCATCCGTGAAGGATTGAACCAGCGCATTGTATTCCGGAGCGAGATAGAGAAGTATACCACCGTACCCGTGGTGGGGGAGATCATGTACCATCCGGCCGAAGATCATCACCTGGTGGTATCGCCAGGACAGCGCACGGTTATTGCGGAACAATTCCGGCAATTGAGGACATCCATGGCCTACATCGGCATCAACTCCAGAAAGAAGAAAATACTCATCACTTCCACCATCAGCGGAGAGGGAAAAAGCTTTATCGCGGCCAACCTGGCCATGAGCCTTGCCTTGACGGATAAAAAAGTGGTCCTTCTGGAGCTGGACCTGCGCAAGCCCAGGATCAGCCAGCTGTTCGATGTCAGCCGGGAAGTAGGCATTACCAATTATTTCATTGGCAATAAGGATGCCGACCATATCATCAAAAGGACGGAAGTCAGCAATAACCTGTTCATTATCCCTTCCGGCGCCATTCCTCCCAACCCATCCGAGCTGATCCTGAATGGCAAGCTGGATGAGCTGCTGCAGTATCTCGACACTATTTTTGACTATATACTCATCGATACGGCTCCCTTGGGTCCGGTAACGGATGCCTATATCCTCTCACCTCTTTGTGATGCAACCCTCTATGTGGTACGTCATAAAGTGACGCCAAAAGGATATATAAAGATGCTGGATGAGAATATAAAGATCCGTGGATTGAAGAACCTCGCCATCGTATTCAACGGTGTCAAGAATCGTGGCATGGGCGGCATCAGCTACGGCTATGGGTATGGCTATGGTAAGGAATATAGTTATGGCTATGGCGAAAAAAAGAAGAGCAGAAAGAAAGATAAAGTAAGTAAATAACCCCTTAAAACGTTCGGCGCAAGCCGGACGTCCTGTAGGCAACAGTTTTTGTCTCGTCATCACTCCTAAATGTGACTGGATTGGGCGGAGCCCGCCGTAGAATGAATGTTGCATATATACTACTGATACTATCTCCCCGGAAAATATCAGCCTATATGTGTCTATTGATAATCTGTTAACTAAAGACTATGAACCAACCTGGAATGATGGATGCATCCGCGAAAAGCTGGTATGCTGTTCACACGAGGCCCCGCTGGGAAAAAAAGGTGGCCGGCCTGTTAGCGAAGAAGAAGGTAGAGCACTATTGTCCTTTAAATAGGGTCCAACGTCAGTGGAGCGACCGGAAGAAGATCATCCTCGAGCCCCTGTTCACCTCCTATGTATTTGTGCGTCTGGCTGATTTCGAGCACCTGCCCGTGCTGCAAACGGATGGAGTGGTCAGCTTTGTTTATTGGTTGAAGAGACCCGCCATCATCCGTGATGAAGAGATTGAAGCTATCCGTCGCTTTATGAACGATTATGAATCCGTCAAGCTGGAAAAGACGCAGGTCAATGTCAACGACCGTGTCCGGATCCTTGGCGGCCCTCTCATGGAAAGGGAAGGCAATATCGTGGAAATCAAGCACAAGACGGTAAAAGTACAGCTGCCCTCGCTGGGCTATGTTCTTACGGCCACTATCGAAAAATCGAATGTGGAAATACTTTCACTATATGGTGAGATATCTTCCTCAAATGTGATTTGATCCTAATGTGACCCTGGAATGCACAATAATTTGCGGAAAATAAATCTGGCCCTGGTCTCTCCGAACAAGAACGCCTATAGCGAGACCTTTATCCATCTTCACCGGACAGAGATCGACGCCAACGTCCATTTTTTATGGCAGGAGGCGCTTCCTGAGATGAGCGAAGAAGGGCCATTCATGCGATATAATTTCTTCGGAAAAGTAGTACGGAAACTGTCCCGCCTTTTCTTTCCCGGCTGGCTCAATCTGCATGAGATACGCATTGCAAGATATCTGAGGAGACACCATATCGACGTGATCCTGGCAGAGTTCGGTTTCACCGGTCTGGCCCTGGCCAAGCTGTCGCGTAAGACGGGTATTCCCCTGATCGTCCATTTTCATGGCGTGGATGCCTATTCAAAGGAAGTACTGGCGACCTATGACTACACGCCTCTTTTCCAGACGGCAGAAAGGGTCATCGTAGTATCCCGGCATATGTATCAGCAGCTGGTCAGGCTGGGATGTCCCGAGGACAAGCTGGTGCTCAATCCATACGGACCTGCTGATATATTCTTCTCTGTGAACAACCGATACAGCAGCAGGGATTTCCTGGCCATCGGCCGGTTTGTAGACAAGAAGGCGCCACAATATACCATCCGCGCTTTTAAACAGGCGGCTGAACATCATCCGGAGGCCCACCTTACCATGGTGGGAGAGGGACCGCTCCTGGAAGATTGTAAGAAGCTGGTCAAAGAGCTGGAAATAGAAGAGAAGGTGGGTTTTGCAGGCGTGCTGCAACCGGAAAAAATAGCAGATCTCGTTTCGGAAAGCCTGGCTTTTGTCCAACATTCCCGAACGGCGCCCAATGGAGATTCGGAAGGAACGCCCGTTGCCGTGCTGGAAGCCGGCGCCGGAGGATTGGCGGTGATAGCCACCCGGCATGCAGGTATCCCTGATGTGGTACTGGATGGTCACACGGGCCTCCTGGTAGAAGAAGGGGACATCTATGGAATGAGTCAGGCCATGATCCGCATACTCGACACGCCGGAACTGGCGGGACAAATGGGATCCGCCGCCCGTAGAAGGATACGAGAAAATTTCACCTTGAAAAAACACATCGATAATATAAACAAGGAGCTTGAACAGGCCGTAGCCCGTCGCAAAGGCAATGGCACTGGCGCTGGCAATGGAGGAGGCGGAGGGAATGGAAAGGACCCCAGCTTTCGCCGTACTCTTTTCAGCAATATCCTCGTGGCAGGCAGCTATACGTATCTTTCCCAAGGGATCACTTTTCTGGCATCCACCATCCTGGCCCGCCTGCTTTCCCCGGAAAGCTATGGTGTGGTTGGACTGATCACGGTCTTTACAGGCTTCATCATGGTCTTTTCGGATGGAGGTCTGTCCTATGCCCTCATTCGCAGTGATTATGGACGCACTTTTCAACGGGTGCTCACCAACCTTTCTGTATTCCTGGGCTCCATTCTTTTTCTTATTACCGTGCTGGCCGCATGGCCCATTGCTCATTTTTATAACAACCCCGGGCTGGTCGCTCCCATCATTGTGCTTGCCACCACCTTTATCTTCAGAGGTATGGGACTGGCGCAGGGGGCAGTGCTGGCCAAGAACCTGCAATTCGGCTATATAGGGAAAGTCACTTTGGTAAGTAATCTGGCGCAGATACTGCTGTCCATCCCCATGGCGTATTTTGGAGCCGGCTACTGGGCGCTGATCATCCCCCAGATACTCGCCGCTATCATTATGGCCGTCCTTTATGAAAAGAAGGTAAGACTAGGATTCAGGCTTTTCCCCAGGAACTATATCATTGTCGTCTTCCGCCATACCAGGAAGCTGGTAGGCAGTGTCATAGGGTTCGCTTCTGTCAATTACTGGTCCCGCAACAGCGACAACATGATCGTTGGCAAATGGTACGGAGCCGCGGAACTGGGTATTTACAACAGGGCATACTCCCTGCTGATGCTGCCGCTGAACCTGGTCACCGGCCTTTTCAATAATATTCTCTTCCCCAATCTCAAGAGACTGCAAAGCCGCAACGGTGACATCGAGGGTGAATATTATTTTGTCCTGAACGTGATCAGCTTTCTCACCTTTCCCCTGGTAGTGCTTTTCGTCTGTTTCCCAAAAGAAATGGTGCTGCTGCTATGGGGAAAGAGCTGGGTGCAGGTAGCCGACCTGCTGCCCTATTTTGGATTGCTGATCTTTACACAGGCCCTGCTGTCCACCTCGGGACATCTGCTGATATTGTATAAAAAGGAAAAGGCCTTTATGATCTGCGGCTGGATAACAGCGCTGTTCCTTATCAGCTTTATCGTTCTGGGTGCGACGATCTCGCTGGAAGGCATCGCGCAATTCTACTCCCTTTCCTACATCGTCTTTGTCATTTTGCTGAATGTATTTTACATCTATATAAGAACCCTGGGACTCAACAGAAAGAGAGTACTTGCCTTCTGGCTTCCCAAGGTCGGCCTTTCCCTGCTGCTCTGGCTCTGCCTGTATTTTCATCTGGACTATTTGCAGAATGTGATGATGGCTGTCTTTGCCATTTATCTGCTGATCTCCGGCCGCCCTTTGTTAAAGGCCGTGACCGGCAGGCTGGGACAAACAGCGCCGGGCGTCCGTATCCTTCATTCACTCGCCACCCTAAGACCTAAAAAATGAACGGTATATCTGTTATCATTCCAACGTATAAAAGAAAGGACAAGCTGAAAAGAGCGCTGACCAGCGCTTTGCAGCAAACCATGCCTGCCAGGGAGATCATTGTGGTGGATGACAACCGGGATGAAGCCGAAAGCCTTGCCGTAAAAGAATGTATTGCGTCCTTCGAGGACGCGCGGCTGCTATGGATACCGAATTTCAGGAAGCCCGGCGGATGTGGGGCCCGGAACTCGGGCATCCTGACGGCAAAAGGCGACTACATCGCCTTTCTGGATGATGATGATGTCTTTCTCCCGGACGCGCTTCAGGCTCATTTCGATGCCTTTGATACCTCCATCGGCATGGTATACGGCAATTGTCAGGTAGTGGACTACCTGTACAAGGTAACAGAAACCACTGCCTTCCAAAAAGCGCCCCTGCGTTTTTCCGACCTTATCATGGGAGACTGCCCGCCCTCTTCTTCGGTAGTGATGGCAAGAAGGACAGCCTTGCTGGAAGCCGGCCTGTTTGACGAGTCCCTGCCCAGCTTCCAGGACTATGATATGTGGCTGAAAGTCGCCCGGCTGCACACCATCATGGCTCATGAGGGAGTGGTCGCCAAATTCATTCAGCATGACGGGCAAAGGACCAGCATCAATTTTGACAGACGGCGGGCCGGGCTCGACCTCATCGTGGAAAAATGGTCTTCGGACATCGTCCAGGTGCGGAGCCTGAAAAGCTTTGTCAATCACTTTATGGCGGGCGCTTACTTCAACTCCGGCGCGGTCGCTCTTACGCTCGGGACCAGACATAGGGTAGAGGCCGTCCGGTATTTTCTCCGTGCTTTGCGGTTGAAGCTCTCCTCCCGGCGCTATTGGAAATGGACGTTTTTTAGCCTGCTGGGATTTCAACTGACCAAAAAGATAAGGAGTATTCATCCCTAAAGATCATTTATGGCTCAACCATTGATCAGCATTATCACTATCTCCTATAATTGTGTGGATGTCATCGAAAAGACCATTCGAAGCGTCCTCTCCCAGCGTTATGCGGATTTTGAATACATCATCATCGACGGCGGATCTACTGACGGCACCGCGGATATCATCTGTCGTCACAATCCGCACCTGACTTACTGGGTATCTGAAAAGGACAGAGGTATCAGCGATGCATTCAATAAAGGCATTGCCGCGGCCAAAGGGAAATATATCAACCTTCTGAATGCAGGCGATAGCTTTTCGTCCGTGCATACGCTGGAAGAGCTGGCTCCGCACCTGACCGAGCCCATCGTCACTTTCCGGTATAAGGAAGAGAATTCCGGTGAATATTCCAGGCTGGTGGACGAGGGGGAAACCAATATCGAAAAAAAGGCGCTGCTGGGACACCAGGCTACTTTTGTCCACCGGGACGTATACACAGCCATGGGCGGCTATAATGGCAGCTATAAGATCAGAATGGATTTTGACTTTTTTCTCCGGGTCTTACCTCATTATGCATTGAAGTCGGTGGACCTGGACATCGTTCGTTACAATGCAGGTCTTTCCGGCAGCGTAAAACACCGGCTGCGTTATGAAGTGGAAGGTCTCATCAGCGCATACCTCAACGGGAAAAAGAGTAACAGCTATATACTGCGACTGCTGTACCAGCCTCCGTGGAGAGTAGGGGTTTATTCGCTGAAGCGCATCGTAAAAAGAATTATCGGCCGTACCCCATCCCAGGAACAACAAGCTCACCCTCAAACAAAAGTAATCGGATGAAAATAGCATTTGACGGCGTACGACTGGCAAAAAAGCCGATGGGTGTCACCAACATCGGCATCTCCATCATTAACACCTATGCCAGGTTGTGCCCACAACATACTTTTTATCTACTTACCAATGGAGAGCTGCATCCGGAGGTAAAGTCCAAATTACAGATGCAGGATAATATCATCGTCGTCAACAGCGCGCTTCCCGTATTTGGCTCCATTGGCTTTCTATGGTCTATCCTGAAGTTTCACCGGCTCCTGAAAAAGATAAAGCCCGATGTGCTCATCGCTCCGAATTTTTTTGTCGTGACCTGGTTCCTTCCCAGGAAAATGAAGCTGGTGCTCTATGTCCATGACCTGGTATATAAGAAATACCGCAACACCATGCAGCTCATAACCAGGCTGCAGATGCAGCTTTTTTTCGAGGCATCGCTGCGGAGGGCCAATATCCTTTGGTTCAACTCGGCTTATACGGAGCAGGAGTTCATCCATTATTACCCGGACATCGCACAAAGGGCCCTTTTGTTTACGGGGGCCGGCATCAACCCCGGATTCTTGCAGCGGATAGCCCAGCCGGCCGTAAGAACGAACCCCTTTTATAGAAAGACGGGGTGCCGGCAGGATTATCTGCTTTTTGTCGGTACGGTGGAACCCCGGAAGAACCTTGCCTTTCTGTTGAGACTATTTAAAGCGCTGGAGCCGGGCAAATACCAGATGGTCATTGCAGGCGATCCCGGCTGGGGTGATGCGCGCAGGCACATCGATGAGATACTGGCGGAGAAGGATTATCCCCTGGACGCGGTCCATTTCATCGGCTATGTCACGGATGACGAGCTTATAGCCTTGTACAGGGACGCCGCCCTTTTTATCTCTACGTCCCTGAATGAGGGATTGGGGCTTCCGCAGCTGGAGGCTATGGCCTGTGGATGTCCCGTGGTTGCACCTCACAATTCGGCTATGATCGAAGTGGTCCAGGGCGCCGGGGTCACCGTAAAGGGATGGGATATGGAGAATTGGAAAAATGCCATCCGGAATAGTACAGCCAACAGACAGCATTATATCAACCAGGGGTACCTGCGGGTAAAAAGCTATCAATGGGACGACATCATCACCCGGCTTGATAACTACCTGGATGGTCCTAAGGGAACGCTGGAACGTGTTGTCATTCCCGAACATCTTATTGCAGGCATTCATAGTAATTGATCATGCAGCTGGCACTTCCATATGGCGAAACGACTTCTTTGACAACGCCTGTCATACGCCACGGCCAATACAGGTATTTCCTGGTGGTAGCCTGCTTTTATTTCTTTTTCAACAGCTTTCTGCTTCCGGACGGACTGCTGTATACCATCCTGATGAGCCCGTTGTTCCTATACTGGCTGATGTCAAAAAAAGTGCACGTCATCAGGAATATCATTCTCTTTGCCCTCTGCTGGATCCCCTTGCTGGTCATTCATTATTCTTATGGCATATCGCTGCCCGAATATCTGAAGTCATCGGCCCTTTATTTTTCGGTATTTATCTTTTCGATGACCGTATACCACTATTTTAAATATTATAGCTTCACCTATGAGCCGTTGATGGAGACCGTACTAAAGGTAAATTTCCTATTTGTATTTATCTGCGTCTTTCTGTTGCTGGCTGGCCAGAAGGACATCGTATGGAGCGTGACAGATATCTCCGAAGGAGTATCCGACTTCCCCCGGTTGAGAATGTTGACCTACGAACCTTCTTATTACAGCCTGCTGCTGATACCATCTTTCCTTTTCTATTTTCAATATATATTTTACAGGAACATGACGAACAGGAAATGGGTGTTGTTGCTGACGGTGCTCATTTCGCTTGGCCTTTCCTTGTCTTATGGTGCGATCTTTATATCCATACTGACCTTGGGGCTCTTTGTTCTATACAATCTTTTTTCCAATGTACGCCGCCGGCAGAACAAACGGTTTGTATTTTTGCTGGGTGCTGCGCTTGTCATAGGATCCGTCTTGACATTGACCCTTTTTGCCGAGTCGGGATTTGTCCTGCGCATCCTGAATATATTTTCCGGTACGGATTCATCCATCAACAACCGGTCTTCACAGGCGTATTTCCTGGCGCTAAGCATCGCTGATCTGAAAAGCACCGTCTTTGGAGTAGGCCCCGGCCAACTGAAGCTGCTGGGTGAGAACCTGATCAGCCTTGTATACGCCTTCAGCGATCAGCCGGATTCGGGACAAATGGCGCGCATACCCTCCTCCATGGCAGAGACGCTCGCCACCTTCGGATGGATAGGATTTTTTGGTAAGCTGCTCGTGGAGATGATCCTTTTCCGCAAGACGAAGGTCAAGACCTCCTCTTTCCGCCTGTGCCTGTTCCTGTTTATGTTCATATACCAGTTTGTGGGAAGCTTCTCCACCAACATCGTAGAAATATTTTTCTGGACGCTTGCATTTTCCCGCGTATTCCCTGACGCGTATTTCAAAAGACAAGATATTCCTGACCTAAAAAGTTAGACTTTGAATTATCAGACCTCCACCGCTGTGCAGCCTGCGCAGGGTACCACTGCTGCCACTCCGGATATTCAGCCCGTGGTATTACATGCAGTGCCTGCTGCGGCGCCGGCTACTACCCGTAAGGCAAGATTGGAATTCCTGGATTTTCTCCGTTGCATGGCGGCCATGTCTGTACTGATCCAGCATGCGTGTGAGAAGATGTTCCCTTCCTTTGCTTATTTTACGACTCATTATTTTCAGTTTGGCGTCTTTGGTGTCAGCCTTTTTTTCCTTTGCAGCGGATTTGTTATACCGGTGTCGCTGGAAAAGACAAACTCATTACGCAAGTTCTGGATCAACCGTGTCTTCCGGCTCTATCCCCTGTACCTGCTCAGCATGGGAGCTACCTTCGTGCTGATCCTGGCCGGTGGCAGACAGCTGCCTTCTTTCACCGACATACTGGCCAATCTCACCATGCTTTCCAAGTTCTTGGGCCGCCCGCCCATCCTTCATTTATATTGGACACTGAGCCTGGAAATGGCTTTTTATATTATGGTCTCTCTTATATTCCTGGCGGGGTGGCTCAAAAAAAGCGTGGCATTGGCGGTCGCATCGCTGGTGATCAGTCTGCTGATCGGAGTAGTGGGAACACAGCTGTTTCATCTTTTCACCAATGGCTGGGGCACCGCCTTTTATTTCGCCACCATGTTCATGGGCTTCCTTTATTACCGCCGGCTGCAGGGCAAAGTATCCTCCGCGCTCTTTACGACCATCGTAGCTGCCGCCATCGGGGTGCTGTGCCTGATCACATATTTTAACCTGTATGGCAAGGACAAGCCGGAGGCTATGGGTACGCTCAGCTTCCTGCCTGTCACGACGGCCATAGCAGGGGCTTATCTGCTGTTCAGCCTGAGCTTTGCCTTGCGAAAGATGCAGTATCCGGGATTTCTGCTCACATTAGGCGTGGTCAGCTATTCTCTCTATCTCATACAGGCCACTATATTCTCTGCCATACCAGCCTTCCGCCAGGCGTGGCTTACCGTCATCGTTTGGCTGGGCGCCATCATACTCGTTTCCTTTCTGACCTATTACCTGGTGGAAAAACCCTTCATGTCCATCGGGAAGAAATTACAGGGGCCTTCACATCAGAAGCCCTCTTAAATCAACAGTTATGAAACGATACATTTTATGCATCGCACTGTCGCTGCCATTCTTCCTGGCTGCGAGTAAAGGTCTGGGGAAAAGATCTCATTCTCTTTCCAGGGGTAAGGACATCGATCTGACGCTGGGGGCTTATTATTTCGACGGCTGGGCTATTGCCAAATCTCCGCACCTGACGCCCAAGCTGAGGGACAGCTTTCCTGATCGAAGGCCAAGATGGGGCTGGATCACCAGTACGCCTGCCGCTATGAAGGACCAGATCGATCTGGCTGCCGATGCCGGACTTGCTTTTTTCAGCTTTGACTGGTATTATCCCGACTATGACCACCAGCATTTTCAGCAGGACCCTTTGAATCATGCGCTGAACCTCTACCTGGCGGCCCCCAACAAGGGACGTTTGAAATTCTGTCTTATTATTTGCAATCATGCAGGACAGGAGGTCGGACCCTCCGACTGGCCCGCTGTCACCGATGAATGGGTCCGGCTTATGGAACAGTCCGGCTATCTGCAGGTGAATGGCAAGCCCTACCTCGCATTTTTTGATCTGCGCAGCCTGATCCGTTTGTTCGGGTCCAAGGACGCTGTGCATCAGGCTATGGATGGATTACGCGCCAAAGCCCGTCAGGCGGGACAGCCTGGTGTCACCATCGCCGCCTGTGTCTCACCCAATGCCCCGGCTGTACAGGAAGCAAAGGACTGCGGGTTCGACATGGTGACAGGATACAACTATCCCAATCCGGGATACAAGAATCAAGGTCCGCAATATCATGTGGACAGTCTTGCCAGCTTTGGCAAATATGTATGGGACAAGTTCCGCCATACTGCCTTGCCATATATCCCTGTTGCTACGCTCAACTGGGACCCGCGTCCCTGGGCCAATGGCACCAACTGGTACAGCAAGACCACCCGGTTCACCGG
>DASZWE010000341.1:0-5665 GCA_035546735.1 Puia sp. | reverse complement strand
GCTTTCTTTGGTTTGGTACGAAAGATGGGCTCAACAGATTTGACGGGTACCATTTCAAGCTGTTCCTGCACACGGGCAAGGAGGGCTCCATCGGCAGCGATATGGTCTACTGCCTCTTCAGCGACTCCAATGGAACACTCTGGGCGGGCGGCCAGAACGGCCTCTTCCGATTCGACCAGGAAAAGGAAAAGCTTGTCCGCGTCATCGACTCGCTGATAGAGATCAATTGGATACAAACGGACGACAAAGGCAATCTCTGGTTCCTGAGTCTCAATAATGTATATCGTTACAACCTCACTACCCATCAGCTTAAGCACTTTCCCGAGGCAAAATATTTTTATTCCACCTGCATCTGCAAGACGGAGAAAGGCGAAATATGGTTCTGCGACAACAACGGCCATATCTGGAGATACAACGAAGAGAGGGAAGACTTCACCTCATTCGATATGTTTTCCCATTCCCGTACGCCAACGACCCGCTGGCTGCAACGCATCCGCTACGCGGGCAACAACCGCTTCCTCATCGCCACCAACGACCAGGGGTTGAAGATGTTCGACGCTACCACGGGACAATACAAGGATATACTTACCTACAATCCCGACGGCTCCACCATTTATGTGCGGGATGTATTACAGTACTCCGACGATGAATTCTGGGTGGCCACCGAGTCGGGGATCTATATCATGAACTTTACAACGGGCAAGGTCACCAACATCCGAAAAAAATTCCTCGACCCCTACTCCCTCTCCGACAATGCGGTCTATTCCCTTTGTAAGGACTCCGAGGGGGGCGTATGGGCAGGCACCTATTTCGGCGGCGTCAACTATTACTCCAAGGCCATCTTCGAAAAATACTACCCCGACAATTCACCCGGCTCCATCGGTGGCAGCGCCGTCAGAGAGATCTGCCAGGACCCCTATAATAATATATGGATAGGCACCGAAGATGCGGGTCTGAACAAGCTGGATAGCAGGACAGGCTATATCACGCATTTCATGCCATCGGGCTCTCCCAAAGACATTGCCTATACGAATATTCATGGGCTCCTTTCGACGGGTAATGAACTATGGGTCGGCACCTTCGAACATGGACTGGATGTTATGGATGTAAGGACGAACAAGGTCATACGTCACTATAATGCCGGACCACGGCCGGACGATCTAAAAAGCAATTTTGTCCTCACCCTTATAAGGACCTCCACGGGCAAAATAGCGCTGGGCTCCTCGGTCGGCGCGTACTGGTACAACGAAAAGACCAATGACTTCACCCCCCTGCCCGGCATCCCGCTCAATATTTTTGTCGCTATTATAATGGAAGACCATGACGGCGTGCTCTGGCTCGGCACCCACAACGCCGGCGTCTTCTACCTGGACCCTAAAACAGGACGGACCGGTCACCTCGAAGGGAACGCCACCGACGGGAAGGGCCTCTCTTCCTCCATCGTCAATGCCATCGCAGAGGACAACGATCATAATATATGGTTCTCTACGGAAGGGGGCGGGCTGTGCAGGATGGGTCCCGACAGAAAGACATTCTTTTCTTTTACGACGGCTAATGGAATGCCCAGCAACTTCATATTCCGGCTGATACAGGACAATAACAACGACTATTGGGTGACCACCTCCAAGGGACTGGTCAATATCCATAAAGGCAACGATGTCATCCGGGTCTATACCAGGGCCAATGGCCTGCTCAACGATCAGTTCAATTATAATTCCGGATTCAAGGACAAGGACGGACGACTCTATTTCGGTAGCGTGCGGGGCATGATCACCTTCCATCCCAACGACCTGATCGCCCCTGCCTTCGAGCCCGCCATTTATATCACAGGCTTCCAGGTCGACAACGTAGAGCTGAAGATCAACCCCGACAGCTCCTTTCTGAAAAAGTCAATACTCTATACGGACAAGATCACGCTCCCCTACGACCAGTCCTCCTTTAGCATCGACTTCGCCGCGCTGAGCTATGCCTCGCCCGAAAGGACGGAGTACAGCTATTTTATGCAGGGCCTGGACAAAGCATGGACCCGCATCCCTACCAATCGGAAGGTTTATTTCACCAAGCTGGCCCCCGGCCACTATACTTTCATGCTAAAAGCCGCTGTCGGCGGCCACTGGGGTCACCAGGTCAAAGAGCTGGCCGTGGAAGTGCTTCCGCCCTTCTGGGCCACCGCCTGGGCCTATCTGCTCTATACCCTGCTGCTCATCTTCCTCATCTGGTATGTCGTCCGCAGCTACCACCGGCGTACGGAAATAAAAAAAGAAAAGGAGATATACGAGGCTAAGATCGACTTCTTCACCAACATCGCACATGAGATACGCACGCCGCTGACCCTGATAAAAGGTCCCGCGGAAAATCTCATCGAAAAAATTGACGAGCTCCCCGAGATAAAAGAAGATGTCATTACGATGGACCGGAATACCAATCGGCTGATCGCCCTCGTCACACAGATCCTCGACTTCCGGCAAACGGAGACCAAAGGGTTCAGCCTCGACTTCTCCCGGGTCAACATTACCGCCGGACTGCAGGAGACCTGGCTTGACTTCCAGGCCCTGGCCAAAAAGAAGAACCTTCATTATCACTTTGAGCACCCGGAGGCGGACGTCTATGCCATGGCCGATGAAGAAGCGCTCAACAAGATCTTCAGCAATCTCTTCAGCAATGCGGTAAAGTACGGACATGAAAATGTCTATGTGAAGCTGCTGCCCCCCGGGTCGGAGAATGCAGACATCGTCATTGAGATAGCCAACGACGGCCCGATCATACCCCCGGAGATGAAAGAACGTATATTCGAGCCTTTTTACCGGCTCAAGGAAACCATCCGGCAAAAAGGCACCGGCATTGGACTGGCGCTGGCCCGCTCGCTGGTGGAACTGCACAAAGGACGGCTTTTCCTGGATGATGTTTGCTCGGGCATGAATAAATTTGTGCTTGT
The DNA here is from genome assembly GCA_035546735.1 of Puia sp. GTDB lineage: Bacteria > Bacteroidota > Bacteroidia > Chitinophagales > Chitinophagaceae > Puia. Next base: position 2,730 of record DASZWE010000341.1, on the reverse strand, counting down.
GTTGCCCGCAAGGCCACAGTCCGATAAAAAAGAGAAAGTAAAAACACATTCGAACCTATAAAATTCACTGCTTATGCTCCCACTGATCTTATTAGTCGACGACGAAGAGGAGATACTGGAGTTCCTGGAACGAATACTCAGCAGCCGTTACTCCATTTTAAAAGCCGGCAACGGAAAAGAGGCCCTGCAGGTGCTGGAAGCCGAGGCCGTACAGCTGGTGGTCAGCGATGTCATGATGCCCGGGATGGATGGATTCGAACTATGCAGGATCATCAAATCCACCGTGGACCACTCCCATATCCCTGTCATTCTTCTCACTGCCAAAAATACAATCCAGGCCAAAGTAGAAGGGCTGGAGCTGGGCGCCGACGCCTATATCGAAAAGCCCTTCTCCAAAGAGCATTTGCTGGCCCAGATCTCCAGCCTCCTGAAAAATCGCAATATGGTGCGGGAGTTCTTTGCCTCTTCGCCCCTCGTGCATATCAAGAGCATGGCCCATACGCGCAGCGACGAGAAATTCCTGGAGACGCTGCACGACACGATCATGAAGAATATGGATGATGTAGACCTGGATGTGGAGAAGCTGGCAAAGATCATGATGATGAGCCGTATCACGCTGTACAGAAAGATAAAGGCCCTCTCCGACCTGTCCCCCATCGAGATCATCAATATCTCCCGCCTCAAAAGAGCCGCCGAGCTGCTGGCCGAGGGCGAACACCGCATCTATGAGATCTCCGACATGGTGGGGTTCAGCTCCCAAAGCAACTTTGCCCGCAATTTCCAAAAACAGTTCAATATGACGCCTACGGAATATATGCATTCGAAGCAGCAGACGTCATAGCCGGGCTGCCAGGCAATGCTTTTACGGCATCTTCCCCGCCACAAGCTCCCCGATCTTCCGTCCCTCATCCAGCCCATATTGAATGGCTGGCTTGAAATGGATCCCTCCATAAAACCGGCTGACAGCAGCCTCCTCGGCCGCCTGCTGAAACGAAGTAAATGATCTCGGCGGCAGCCCAAACTCCTGCTCCGTCGAGTCCGTAAAAGCAAAATGGTCTCCGAACAGTTTTGTCAATACTACGGCGGCGCTGGCAGATACCACACTATGTCCGCTCGTATATTCCGGGAAAGGCGGAGTTTGCAGCAACGGCATCCAATCCTGTGTGATATACTGATTGATATAGGTCTCCGGCCGGATGGCATTGCTCCGGTATTTCTCATCCCAGCAGTTAATAAAGGCGTCCGCAATGACGACAGATACCCAGGCATAGGCCTGCAGGCTCCGCACCACATCCGCTCCCGCCTTCCGGCAGGCCACGGCCGTGATATTGATCCAATGCCCCCCGGGCGAGATCTTTTTCGTCGCAAACATCAAATGACCATTCACATTCATCTTGAAAGGATTGCAATCCCAGAAATTGGCGATCCACCGCTGCTCCTCCGTCAGATGCAGCCCCGCCTCGTACACTTCCATCGCGTCGTTGTAAAAAGCGCTCCCCTTCTCCGACGAGAAAGGCGTGGGAGGATGGGGTCTGAACTGCCGCGCAGAGTCCATGACAAAGGTCCGCATCTCGCTCCAATGAGGTTCAATCGCCTTCATATAGGCGGGTGGCGTAGGTTTCCATGTCGCCGCATCATTCCCCGGATCATACCTGGCCAGCGCCCTTGTCTCTTTATAATGGTCCTTCCCGGCCCAGGCCAGGACATGCGCCGCCACCTTGTTCCCATACTCCACGGAATGCATATATACATCCGCCGGCAGGCTGGCCTTCAGATCCGCCAGCACCTTTGTCCTGAACTCCTCTATCTTGTCCTCTGAAATGACCAGCGCCTTGCCCACCGTCAGGATGGACGCAATGGCAGCTACGGTAAAATCATATTTTTTCCCCGCCTCCGGAGCCGGTACAGCACTCAATCCATGGAGCCGGCCCGAAAAGGAGAGGAAGGATGTATTACCCTGACGGGCTGCCTCATAGCCGGCGATGGTCAGATAAGCATAGGTCCGGCTGGCTACAGGAGGTGAAAAGATATCGTGCACTATCACATCCGTGACTTCCTTGATACACTGATGGATCAGTTGGGGATCGTCCGCCCGCAGTGACTGGCCCTGTATCACACCGCCCAGGAAAAAGGACAGCAATAGAATAATGAATGTCTTTTTCATACAGCTATTAATTGAGGTCAGGCAGCCAAAAATCAAACGGCTCATCCCGTACAGCCGCCAGCGTTCCATCCTTGTATACCAGCTCGGCCACCTGTATCGAGCTTCTCTTCTCAGAATAAGGATAGTCCCCGTCCTTATCCAGGCTGGCTTCAAAATGCGTCTTTCTGCCGGGGTGCGTAAAATAAAAAATATAGCTCTTATCACCCACCACCACTACATCCGCATGCGCTCCGGTGGGGGAATCGTCGGGTCTTATGCCATTCTTATCCAGCACCAGCCCCTGTTTCTCCCAGGTAACGGCATCCTTGCTGCGATACACCCGCTGGCCGTGCCACTCATCCGTGATCATCCAATACCAGCCCGAGAACCGGAATATCTTAGGCCCTTCATGCGGCGCCCCGCCAATAGCAGGTTTCTCAGAGGACTTCCAGTGTACCAGATCATCGCTCTCCGCCGTCATCGTGATGCTATGGTAGTCGTCCTTATACCACACATGCCATTTTCCATCCGGTAGCTTTAGGAAGGTCGGGTCGATGACATTGTCCGATATGAGCTTTAGCGAATCC
>DASZWE010000340.1:0-6240 GCA_035546735.1 Puia sp. | reverse complement strand
GGGAATTTCAGGCTGGTCGGATTCCGGTAGGAGATACTCGCGTATGGTAAAAGTGCCAAAAATCTGTAAATCGGCGTGGAAAAGGTTCGACATCTGTTCGGGCAGGACTACTATCTTCGTGAACCCTCAGTTTGTGCTGACTGATTTTAATACTGCCTTGGGCAAACAAAATTGCACGGTCTGTTATCAACCATGCAATTTCATATTCATTCAAATTGTTTTAGGGACGGTCCCAGAAGGCGGGCGGTTCAATACTCAGGCTTCTTAAATATACATAGGCTTGTCCGCGGTGGTGTACTTCGTTATCAATAAAATAAAAAAGGAAAGAAAGGCAGGTGCCGGGCCACTGGCCAAATGCCACATCCTGTTCTGCAAAACGTTCGATTGGAATGGTGGGCCAAATGGCGTTGATCTCGTCGGTAGCCGCATCCCACCGTTGCAATAAGGCTGCTTTGGTGTTCACTTTGTCAGCGTCTGCCCACTTTTGCCATTTACCGGTAGCAATGCCTTGCAGGCCGGGTACGGCCATGCCGAGGAATTCGTATACCAGGTCAGAGAACGGGCGCATACCACCGATAGAATAGGTAAACAGCTTGTCTTCAGGGAAGGCTTCAATCATTTTGCGGGTGAGGCCACGATGCCCCTGCCAGTGTTTAAGTAATTCCTGTGTAGAGAAAACAGTGGCGGCGGTGTTCGATGTTGCTTGTTGCGTTGGCATGGTTATTATTTTTTAAGTAATGCGATAAGTACAACACAAAGCTATCGGGGGGCAGTGACAACAGTATGTCAGCAGGTTTTCGTCGCGGATAAATTTTTTTATGACAAATGCAAAAAATCATGCAGGCGTTTTCGGATGGACCCTGGCGATAAGGAACAACGCCAGGTGTTGCTGGCCAGACGAGTTCAGACGGACGCTATCCGTGTATAAAAATGGCTGCAAAAGTCTGTAAATCAATTGGCAAAGTTCGACATCTGTTCGGGCAGGAGTACCATTACCGCCTCCTTATCAATTTCACCGCGGAGCTTTTTTTCATATCTCCTTCGAATCCCACCTTCTGACGATCATCGCCGTCTTCGATAATTAGCAAACCGGAATTCGGCGGAATGGAACCCAGGTTTTCAGCATATATCACCAATTGCAGAGAGTCACCCAAACCGGGCGGTATTTTTATGACTTTACGGTATGCCTGGTCAGTAAGGCCCAGTTTTGGAATAATCACTTCATCATTCAACACTACACTCACCGTGTCACCATCCACAACACCATTATCATATAAAATCAATGTAAGGCTGTCGGATTTGAAATCAATCGTACGAATGACTTCCGTCTTGCGTGATGTAATTTCTGCTGCGGCAGTAATAATTTTTGGACTGGTCGGAATGGCAGGTGCAGCGGTAATATTATTGGGCGCATAACCAGAAGATTCATTTTTTCCCTTCTCAGAACTTACCTGTTGTTGCACTTTAACGGCTGTTAGATCTTTCACCGGATTCCCGGCGACTGCGGGGGTTGCTTTCCCGGACGCTGCTACTACGGGGCTATCTTTTATAATTGTCTTGGGGCCTGAAGAGGCGAGGGGTGTTGACAGTTTCACACTGTCGGGTCTTCCCTTCCCAGCACTTACCTGTTGTTGCACTTTAACGGCTGTTAGATCTTTCTCCGAATTCCCGGTGACTGCGGGGGTTGCTTTTTCGGATGCTGCCGCTACGGGGCTATCTTTTATAATTGTCTTGGGGCCTGAAGAGGCAAGCGGTGTTGACAGTTTCACACTGTCGGACTTATGGGTCTCCGAATTCCCGGCGACTGCCGGGGATATTTTTTCGTATACTGCTACTACCGGGGGTTCATTTATGGTTGCTTTAGGATTTGAAAACACAAGGGTATTTGACAATTTCAAGCTATCGAGTTTACTGATCAGCTTTGTCTGAACCCGGTTGTTTTGCTTTTGAAGCGTGATGGTCCCTGTAGCCAGATCCTGGTCGCCAGCCCGTAGATCTCGCGTTCGTGTGTGGAAAGGTCCGCTCAGCACCATTGTACTATCAACCATCTTAATGGACAATTCGCAAAATGTTTTAATGCTGCGGGACCGGGTCTCAAAATTATTGTAGATCACTTTATCATCCGAAATGGTAAAAGTACTGTCCTTCCGGATCAAATTAATTTTCTTAACGGCTGTTTTTTCAGCACCTTTGAACACGAAAGTAATCATCGAATAGCCAGTCATATCCTGGTTGATTGCCAGTTCAAATGGCATTTGTGTTTCGGTGGTGGCGATCGTTCCCACCCAAATTCCCGAAAGATCCTGGGAAAAGAGTTGCAATGGCAGTAAAAGCAGCACAAAAATTGCCTTCATCGTCGTGGTGGAATTGGATTCTTTTATTCTTCAACGATAAATCAATTTATTAATTGTTTGGCGCGGCAGGCGTAGTCGTATGGAGCAGCAGCTCCGCCTTCCGCCAAAAACGCTTCCAAGGTCCGTTAGAAATCGAGGTAAGGAAAAAGCGCGAAAATCGGAGTCGTTGAGTAGACGGGGTTAAAAGACAAGGCTTAATTCAACAGTTTGCGGGCATCGCAAGCGAACATAGAGTGTGCGGAACCGGACAATTGATCATCGTAAAGAAGTTGCAACTAATTGATTATTAATGGGTAAAAAAATGGGTATTTTTCTAGCTTGAGTTCTGCTGTATTCTAAAACCAAGAGCATGTTCAAAAGCTATCTCCTCGTCGCTCTCCGCCAACTCCACAAGAACCGCGGATACTCCTTTATCAATATCTTCGGCCTTGCCACCGGTATGGCGATCGCCCTGGTCATCGGCATCTGGGCAGGCGACGAGCTTTCCGTCGATCAGGGGATGCCAAATGGCGACCGCGTCGTGGAGATCCTGCAAAATCAGTGGCCAAAGGGACAGACGAGCGAGAAAACGCCGCCCTTGTATGTAGGCACTACCGTGTCCGCTGCCCTCAACCCCTGGTTGCAAAAAGGAAACTATCAGGATGTTTTCGCCCAAACGGCGATGGCTCTTTGGGCCAGCCAGCATTTGCTGGTGAACGGCGACAAAAGCATCGTCCAGACAGGCACCTCGGCGGAGTATACCTTCCCGCTGATCTTCGGCTACCGTTTCCTAAGCGGCACCGCCGAATCCATGCGCGACCCCAATACAGCTCTTATTTCAAAATCGACGGCCATGGCGCTCTATGGCACGATGAATGCAGTGGGGAAGACCTTTAAATATGAAAATCGCCGTCCGTTCACCGTTGGTGGCGTCTATGCCGATGAGCCCGCGAACAGCAGCTTAAAGGTCTATGACTTCTTTATCTCGATGGCCAGTGAGGAAACCAACTGGGTGAGAAATGTCAGCGATTTTGAAAACCATAATTGCCGCATGTATGCGCTTCTCGCGGATAACGTCACTGCCGGGCAGGCGACGGCCCGCATCAAGAATATCTGCAGCCCTTATGTGAATCGCTCGTACGAAAGCTACAAGGCGGTGCCGTTCAAAAGCCTGTATCTACATTTCGACGAGACCAATTTCGTCGGCGAGGGCCGGATTGTCTACGTCAGGATGCTCGGGATCATCGGGGTCTTTATCCTCTTGCTGGCCTGCATCAATTTTATGAACCTGTCCACGGCCCGCAGCGAAAAAAGAGCGAAGGAAGTAGGTATCCGCAAGACTGTGGGCTCGCTACGGGGTCATCTCATCGCCCAATTTCTCGGGGAATCCGTCCTCCTCGCCTTCCTATCCCTTATTCTTGCCATCATCCTGGCCACTCTGACACTCCCCTGGTTCAGTCAATTATCCGGAAAATTATTGAGCTTCCCCTGGACATCCCCACTGTTCTGGGTTGCGGCACTTATCTGCACCGGGGTCACCGGTCTGCTGGCCGGCAGCTACCCGGCCTTCTATCTCTCCGGTTTTCGACCAGTAAAAGTTTTGAAGGGCACGTTCAAGACGGGCAAAGGCGCTGGTACGGCGCGGAAAGTCCTCGTCGTGGCCCAATTCTCCGTCTCGCTGATCCTGATCATCGGCACCATCGTCGTATTCCGCCAGATCCAGTTTGCCAAAGATCAACCCCTGGGCTATGATCAGGCCGGACTGATTGCCGTACCCGATAATACGCAAGAATTGGACTCTCATTATGAAGCCCTTCGTAAGGGTCTGCTCAACACGGGCGTGGTCGCGGGTATCGCCAACTCCTCCGCGAACCTCAGCGGATTTTATCAGAATAATTTCCTCGAATGGGAAGGAATGAGCGAGGAAGCAAAAACACTCAGTTTTCGCGACATTTTCGTTAACGCCGATTTTGGACCCACCATCGGCTGGAGTATCCTAGAGGGACGTGACTTCTCCCGCGCACATCTCACCGATAGCAACGCCGCCATCGTTAATGAAACGGGCGCCCGCATCCTCGGGTTTAAAGATCCTATCGGCAAGACCATCATACATTGGGGGAAGCCCTATACCATCATCGGGGTCGCAAAGAACATGATCAGCAATAATCCCTATTATCCGGTGCAACCCGCGATCTTCATGGGAGAAGGCGGCCATGCTGTCTTTACGATCCGCATCAAACCCGGTACGCCGGTGCGCACCGCCATCGCCGCGATGGAACCCGTCTTCAAGCAGTTCAACCCGGCCAGTCCCTTTATCTATTCTTTCATTGATGAGGAGTTTCAAACGAAATTCAATACGGAGTCGCAGATCGGCCATCTCGCAACGGTGTTCTCCGGGTTGGCCATTCTTATTTCCTGTTTGGGCCTCTTCGGTCTCGCGTCCTTCGTAGCCGAACAGCGTACCAAGGAGATTGGCGTCCGCAAGGTGCTTGGCGCCCGCGTGACGGGTCTATGGGCGCTCCTCTCCGGCGACTTCCTGAAGCTGGTGATCCTTTCCTGTCTTGTCTCCATGCCGCTGTCCTATTTCTTCATGAGCAAGTGGCTGCAAAACTATGTGCTTCACACTCCCCTATCCCTATGGATCTTCGTCGCCGCCGGCGCCGGTATCCTCTCGATGACCCTCGCCACCGTCAGCTATCAAGTTCTCAAAGCAGCCCTTATGAATCCGGTCAAATGTCTCCGCACCGAATGATTTTGACTTTGAATTTATATGTACAGGCCGGTGGATATTTACGGCAACGGGTTTTGGGGCTTTGGTCATTACAATGCTTACCGTGAGCCACCAAAGCATCAGTGCGGCCTTGATGAACCCCGCAAAAAGCTTGAAAACAGAATAGATTTGCCGGTGTGCTCATGAAAAGCATCAGTATTATCATTGCTATATCTCTTCTTTTGACGGGGTTAGTATCCCGCCTGGCATTTCATCGAGTGACTTCAGCGCCCTCTGAAAGCGTCCGCAACAGCGCCGGGATGCAGCTTAGGGTGGTAGAAGAAAACACGCAGCCGACGCTGCGCATTGTCCTGCCCAATCATCCGACTTCGGATCGCGCCATCGAGATCATCTTTCCGGAGCACCTCACCGTACGGCGCCACGGGAACACCGACCCCATACTCCTCTACATTTTTCAGCCGGGTCTCACCGGCGAGCGACCACAATGGCGACAGTCTGGCCGGTCTCTGGAGTATGAGAAAGATTTTCCAAATGCCGTTCATATGCTGGCGAGAGCAACCCTTGAAGAAGATGGCGTTCGCTTTTGCTTCAGGCTCCATAATCAATCCAACACGACGTACGACCTGATCTGGGCTCCTATCGATCCCAGGCTTACCTCCATGTTCCATGACGTTAGACTAGAGCGTACCTATGTCCATCATGCAGATGGTTTCGATCTGCTGGCTTCGGAAACGCCGAGCCGCCTGACGATGCCGCTCGATCAGTGGTTGCCAGCCCGGTATCTCGCTTCGTTCACCTGGCCGATACCGTCGAATAGAGCCGAACGTCGTGACGGTATCATGTATTACAACAAGTCGCGAGCGATCGATGCACCGTTCATCGCTACGCTGTCACAGAAAGGTGGCTGGGTGATTGCGAGCTTTACCCGTACAACAGGCAATGTGTGGAGCAATCCGGAGCTGACTTGTCAGCATGTGGATCCGCAGGCATCGTTGGCGCCAGGTGAGGAGGTGATATTGGAAACCAAGATCCTTGTCGTCCGTGGCTCACTTGATGACGTGTTTAAGAGGGCTATGCAGCAGCGTGACTCGCTCCACCTGCCTTCCATCCATGAGAAATAAGGAATTTTGGCTAAGTGAAATGAGAAAGACCGCTTACTCCGTTCTCAGGCTTTTC
>DASZWE010000339.1:0-4120 GCA_035546735.1 Puia sp. | reverse complement strand
CTTTACCGGCACCGAAAAAACTAAAGGCCGGAATGGTCTGCGCCGGCGCGGGCGCCTGCGTCTGCCCCTTCAGTACAAAGGAGAGAAGAAGTCCCATTACTATTAATGGACGGGTGAAAGGTCCCATATCTTTATAGCGTTTATTACTGCATTTCCTCCATTGGAATAAAGATAAATGGAGTTGGCGTCCTCATCCGGAAATATTTGTGTGGACAAGGCATATAATCCATGATCGGCAAACACTTCCAGGGATGACCTGTCGACCAGTATCTCCAAATGGAGGGTTTTCCCGGCAGGTGTGGCGTCTATTGTTTGTACCTCCCGCCCTGCTTTTATCTTTCCGCCACCGGCATGACTACGGTCCACGAATAGCTGATGATGGGCGGCGTCATACCCGATCCGCGTTCCAGTGATATTGTCTTTTGCTGCCAGCAGGAATCCGGCGGTGGTGCCGGCATCCACGGTGATGTCGGCCTCGATCCAGTACGCATTGCCCGGCATTGTCTTCCATTTTTGAGCATGGATAGCGAGGTCTTTGGCCTCCATTACCCGGTGGTGCGAGAGATTGTCGAGGTTCTTCCGGATAAGGGCAGCCGGCGTCTGGACCAGGCGAAGACCCCGGGGCGTCTCTCTTAGCGAGAGATCCCTGGGAATGGACATCTGACCCGTCCATGGATACGTTGCCTGCGGCCCCGGTGTGAGCCATCCTATATACGTCTTGTTCTTACCCGGTGTGCCGTTCCAGGGGATGGCCGCATAAAGGCAATCGCCATAGTCCACTGTCAGTACGGTGTCGGAAGGATTGTCATTGGTAAAGGTCCGGCCGTCGAACATGCCTGTGAAATACTGCATATAAGTGCCTTTTTCCGCGCCACCGGCGGACACCACCAGGACCCATTTTTCGCTACCCTTACCCTCCACCGTCAGCGGTACCAGGAAGGGACATTCCCATGCAGCCCTGGTATAGCCTTCCGGGCCGAACTCGCTAAGCAGGTCCCAGTCGCGCAGATTAGAGGAAGCATAGAACCGTACTTTGTATTCGCGGGGCAGGGCCACCACCATCAGCCATTTATTCAACTGCGTGCTCCAGGTGACATTCGGGTCGCGGAAATCCCTCTTGTTAAGGTCGATCACCGGATTGTGGACATAATTGGTAAAGGTTCGACCGCGATCGTTACTGTAAGCAATAAATTGCGACTCCTTTTTCAGATTGGGCTGGTCGGCTGTATAGACAGCGATCAGGCAGCCACCGGCGTTACAAAGACCGCTGGTATTGTTCTTGTCCCACACCGCGCTGCCGGAGAACCGCCAGGTAGTGTCTTTATCGATGGTCTCGGGCATGGCGAGTGGCAGGTGTTCCCAATGTACCAGGTCGGTGCTGGTGGCGTGTCCCCAGCTCATGTGCCCCCATCCAATGCCATAGGGGTTTTGCTGGTTGTAGAGATGATATTTGCCATCCAGAAAGATCAGCCCGTTGGGGTCGTTGGTCCAGTTCTTCAGCGGGGTGAAATGATAAGCCGGTCGCCATTGTGGTGTAGGTTTTATGCCATCCTGCCCGCATGCAAATGCAGCGGGCAGGATGATGAGCAGGAATAACCAAATTCGTTTCATATTAATATCCTTTATTCTGTTGATATAGTCCGTTGGTAAAGGTGATCTGTTCCTGTGGAATAGGAAAATATTCGTGTTGATTTTTTGTGAAATGGGCGCTGCTGAGGAAGGGATGTCTTGTTTTTTCAATGGCAAAATATCCGTTGAGCGTCTCGGCGGCGATGCCCCAGCGCACCAGGTCGAAAAACCGCGGGCTTTCCATGGCAAATTCCAGTCTGCGCTCCCATTGCAATGCCGTCCATGCCGTGGCCTGGTCCCATACGGGGATATTCACGCCCGGCTTGTAGATGTCGATCTTGTAATTGCTGGGGTAGGTGCCGTCTGCCTTTTTCAGCAGGCCGGTGCTATTGGCCGCACGGGCCCGGATCTGGTTGATCAGGGGTAAGGCGGCATTGGGATTGCCCGTTTGGATCTGCGCTTCCGCATTCATCAGCAGCACATCGTCATAACGTATGACATCCATATTTACCGAGGTCCCATAGAATGGCCCCAGTTTCTTAAAACAGGCGCAGGTAGCCAGCTGCAGCTCTTTCATTGTACCAAACCCGCCATATACGCCCGCCAGCCTTTCCCAGCTATGGTCATAGGGGACGGCAGCATTGTACTTGAAGGGGTGCCCTTGTATCCCGATGGTATGATCGATACGGGGGTCGACCAGGGCTCCGTTGGGTTTAAGGCTGTCATCCGTCAACACGGTGTTATTGAAAGTAGTAAACTTCGGAAGTCCATTGGCATCCGTACCAAAGGCATTCACCAGCTCCTGGCTGGGAATATGGAAAGCACAACAGCCGTACTGCGGCGCGCCGGCAAAATAATTCAGGCTGGTGGACATGTTCAGCCGTCCGCCGATGACCGTACCATCGTTGATGGAGTATTGTATGGCGAATACCGACTCGGGGCTGTTGTCATGGCCGTCGAGAAAGTTGTAGGCGAAGTCGGAGTTGAGCGCATAATTCCCGGAGTTGATCACATCATTGGTAAGGGTGATCACCTGCTGCATTTTAGCCTGGTCGATGCCGATGACATTGTATTGATCATCCTGCGTATAGGCATGATAGAGCAGGGCCTTGGCCAGGTATGCTTCGGCAGAATACTTGTTGGCCCTTCCGGGTTCGCCCGGCTGCGTCGTCGGCAGGTCATTGACGGCCTCCTGGAAATCCCCTTCTATCTTTTGCCAGAGGGAATCGTTGGACATGGTATTGGACACTTTCAGGATCTGGTCATTCGTCAGCGTTTCATCAAACCAGGGTATGTTCCTGAAGAGCACTTTCAACAGGAAGAACATATGTCCCCGCAGGAAATGCATTTCTCCGATGCGTGTCTTTCGCTGAGGGAATTGGTCGTCCGAGAGGTTGTTCAATGCCCGTAATGCCGTGTTGCAACGGGAAATTGCCGAGTAGGCCCTGATCCAGGTACCGGGGAAGCCAAAATCACCGGCGCCGTTGTTGGAAGAATTGACGAGGTAGAATTGTTCATATTTATCCATCTGCTGCTGGTCGCCGATGTCACCACCGCCTTTATAGGCATCGTCGGAGCGTACGCTACTGTATTCCCACATGCTGGTGATGGGCGCGTCCCACCAATCATTGGCGATACCCGCATAGGCGGCGGTAGCCAGTCCGTCGACGGCGGTGGGCGTGGAGAGATCGCTGGCGGACAGATATCCCTGTGGTTTGTAATCCAGGTATTTCTTACAACCCATGGAAAGCACGACCAGGGCTGCGATGAATATTTTTATTGTATTTGTTCTCATAATCTGATCTTTTAAAGTTAGAAGTTGGCGTTTATCCCAAAAGTGACGGCAGTCGGCACAGGCCAGAGGTCAAAGGTGTTGGCTCTTTCAGGGTCTTTGGAAGTGAATTTTTTGGATTTGACAGCCAGCAGGTTCTGACCGGAAACATACACGCGCAATCCTTCCATCTTCATCGCGCCGGCGATATTCTTCGGCAGGTTATAGCCCAGCATGACATTACGCAGCTTGAAATAGGAAGCATTCACGTAGTAATAGTCCGAGGTCCTGTCTTCGCCATTGTGGTTCAGGATGCTGAGGGCCGGCGTAGAGGATCCCGTGTTCTGTGGGGTCCAGGCGCTGAGCGTGCCGGGGCCGAAATTGCTCCTGGCGCTGACGAAGGTGTTGAAGAATTTGGTGGGATCGTAGCCCGTCTTGCCGGCGACGCCTGATCCGAATATGGACAGATCGAAATTCTTATAGGTAAGCTCGATGCGGAGACCATATTCTACTTTCGGCAGGGTAGTGCCCAGCCAGGTTTGGTCGTTGGCATCTATCTTTCCGTCACCATTGACGTCGACATACCGGATACGGCCTGCGCCTTTTAGCGCTCCGTCGAGTACGCCCGGTTGGGTAGGCGCCTTGGTGGCTTCATCCGTGGTCTGGAAAAGACCCGCCGTCTTGTATCCGAAAATAGAGAACTGTGAATGGCCTACGATGGAGTGGGTGGCGTCTCCCGGATAGGCGGGGCGAACATTATCCGGCAAGCTGGTGATCACA
>DASZWE010000338.1:0-8685 GCA_035546735.1 Puia sp. | reverse complement strand
TTTCCATGAAGACATCCCGCACCCTATAGATCAGCAGATTGATCAGCTTGGCGCGCAGGAATTGTACCTTCTGATTGTCGTCATTTATTTCATGGAACACCTTCTCCACTCTTTCACGCGCATCATACCCTTTCTCCTCATCAAAAAAGGAAAGAAAAAGGTCCTTGATCGTGTCGATGGAAATGATGTTCAGCCGGTGCGCATCCTCGAAGTCGATGATCCGGTAACAGATATCATCCGCCGCCTCGACGAGATACACAAAAGGATGACGGGCATAGATATGTTTTTCCGGGTCCATCCGCGGTATCCCCAGCTCCTCGGCTATCATCTGGTATGTCCCGACCTCGCTGTCGAAAAACCCCGATTTCTTTGTCGCTAATTGTTGCTTGTTGAACCCGTTCAGACTGTCTGAGGGATATTTTACAATGGAAGCCAGCGTGGCATAAGTCAGCCGGAATCCCCCCGGCGCCTCGTTGAAGTGATGGGTCAATGTCCGGAAAGCATTGGCATTCCCTTCAAAATAAAGAAAGTCCCTTTGTTGATTGGGCGTCAGCTCCTCCCTGAATCGTCGTCCGCCTTCCCCTTCCAACCCCCGCCCCTCTTCCAGCAACTCCCGGAAGAAATTGCGTATCGCATCTTCCCCCGAATGCCCAAAAGGCGGATTTCCAATATCATGCGCCAGACACCCCGCCGCAATGACGGACGGCAGCTCGTACTTATAGAATTCCCGGAACTCGGCCTCCGATCCGGCCCCGGCATTTCCCCCGGCCATCGCATTCTCCTCCGTCATCACATTCCGCACTCCTCCCGCATACCTTTCCGCCAGCGCATCCCCGACGGCCTTTCCGAGCGATCTGCCCACAGAGGCTACTTCCAGACTGTGTGTCAGCCGGTTATGCACAAATACCGGCCCGGGCAACGGAAATACCTGGGTCTTATTCTGCAATCTGCGGAAGGCGGAAGAAAATATGATACGATCATAATCCCTGAGAAAAGAAGTACGGCGGTCGGCCCCTGATTGAGCGCCCGCCCTCGGCCGGGTAGATCCCGTCCGGAGAGGACTGTACAATTGCCCCCAATTCATTTTTTGCATGGAGGCAAATATATTACTTTACATCGTATACGATATGATCCCGCGTCCTCACCTCCAGGCCCAGTCTCAGAAGCCATGTCATTTTGTTGGTTTATAAAGTATATAGTTGGTCAGCACCCCAATGCCATCTATCTCGATATCCACTCTGTCATTCTCCTGTAACGTAAATTCATTGGGCGGCACCAGACAGGTACCCGTCATAAGAAAGCAGCCATTTACAAAATCCGTCTCCCGGAACAGCCATCCCGCCAGCTCAGTAAGCCCTCTCTTCATTTGGCTCACCGTTACCTCTCCCTTGTACACGGCTTTCCCATCCCGGCTGATGGCCATATGTATCATCGAGCTCAGCGGTATAGGCTCCTTCGGTACATACAAACAGGGACCCAGCGCAGCGCTTCTTTCATAAACCTTTGCCTGCGGCAGGTACAAAGGGTTCTCACCCTCGATATCCCGGGAGGACATATCGTTCCCTACCGTATATCCCTGTATATTCCCTTTTGAATTGATGAACAGCGTAAGTTCCGGCTCAGGTACATTCCAACGGGAGTCCCTCCGTATGTAGACAGGCTCTCCATGGGCGGCCACCCGGTGAGGCAGCGATTTGAAAAAAAGCTCGGGTCGTTCGGCCTCATATACTTTATCATAAAAATCAGCCCCGCCGGAAGACTTCGACTCCTCCATCCGGGCATTACGGCTACGCAGATAAGTTACCCCGGCAGCCCATACCTCCTGCGACCCGATGGGAGGGAGGATGTCGCCTGTGGCAGATACTTCCTTCGCGGAAGCTGTCGCCTTTTCCAGGTAAGCGTAAAGACCTTCCCTGTTCACCAGCTCGTCCCACGGTTGATCCAGCTGATAGAACTTACCGGCAGCTTGCAGCACATTACCTTGCTTTGTTCGAAATAGTTTCATACGGTTGCTCGTTTTTGGGCAACCAAGATAGGGCATATTTTTTATTCCCCGCCAACAATCACCGTTCCGCCCTGGTCAAGGGTCACTCCACCACCAGCAGCCACCCTTTCCCCTTAGCCACAGGAATGTCCTCGTCCGCCCGAAAGCTCCGCCCCGGCTGAAAGCCCCGGATCTCCGGCGCCCGGATCGTCGCATGTGCAGCATCGATACCCAGCCGCTGCCAGTCTATCTGCAGTCGCACCGTCGTATCCTCCTTCGCCCAGCTGGCCAGCGACAACAGCGCCTTCCCTTTCTTCAGCCAAACAGTGACAGGTACATCCGCCTTTCCCGTCGTCACAGGACAAGTAGGACTCCAATAACCGATCATCTTTGTTCCTTGCATGCCGAACTCATCCCACGCCTTCCAGATAGGCCGCGGGTCAGCATTCGCCGTCCATGGCATCCTGTTCGTCATGCCATACACCATCCCCCGCCAGGGATTGCCCCCGCCTTCCAGCATCTCCCCCATTAGCCCGAAAGGTATACCGCTCACTTCCGTCAAAAAGAAGTCAGGGCTGTTCTTCTCATAGTCGAAGTATTCCCCAAACCACAGCCGGTTGAGATAGGGAAAATGTTCCATGTACAGGTTGGCGCTATTGTTATAACCGTCCCTTGGATTGTATTGATTGGCGGAATGCAGGTCGATGATCCCGGGATGCCCGTCCTGCGTCAGCACCCGCTTGACCCGCTTCATCGTCACCCGGTCGAAGGCCACATCATCCAGGTAGATACCGTCGATGCCTACGTGCTGAACCAGCCAGTTCATGCCCTCTACATAGTAGTTATGCCACCGGCTCATCCCGCTGTTGATGATGGCGGCATCCTTTATCTCCGGTACAAACCAGGCAGGGATATAGTCGTCTCCCACATGTTCCTGCAGCCAGCTAAATCCGCCGCCAGGACCACGAGAATATATTTCATCCCCAAGACTTCGGAGCGCCCATAGCTCATAGGCCCTGTCCGAGAGCTCCCGCACGGTGTTATAGATCTTGACCTTCAACCCCAGCGCATGCGCGCTATCGATATAGGATTTCATCTTCCTCCATTCTATAAAAGGGTAATTGATCCAGGGGTTGATGGGTGTGGCATGATGGATATTTACTACCGTGGCTCCCGTCGCCTTTATCGTATCCAGGTTGTTGTATCGGTGATAGAACCGCGTGGCCCATTGAAAGTCTGTATTCAATACATGAAAAGGAGTGATCAGCAGGTGGAAATTGTAATAGAGCGTATCTCCTTTCTTCATATGCCGTGCACCGGAGTAGTTATTGACCAGCATGGACTTTCCTTTGATACCTACCACAATGCCGCCTTTTCCTTCATTCCCCCAGGACACGGGTAGTAACAAAGGCTTTTGCAGATAAAAGTTGGTGTTCAATGGACGGACATAGTGTTCGTCCCGCAGCGAATACTGCAATCCCGCATTCACCGTTCCGATCCAGGCGCCATCCTGGTTTTTATGCGCTACATCCCATTTCCACTGATATAGACTATCCGGTCGATAGCCTCCTTTCAGACCCAGCCCCATCATATATTTTGCCTTCTCCGGCTGGAAAGGGATATGCATGGTGATATCCTTCAGATCCAGGTCCTGCAACGCCGTCACTTTCACCTTATAATCCAGGTATCCGTCAAACTCCAGCGTGGCGCTCACTTCCATCTGTAATTCCTCCGCGGTACTGGTCGCATTCCATTCCACCGTCCCTGCCTCCTTACGGGTGAAATGAACACCCTGACTGGCCAGCCGGATATCCTTTCCACCCGACTGCCGGGTGAAATGAAAATGGATATTTTCCGCCAGCAGATTGTTGGGGGTGGTGGTGACATCCGTCATCTCCGGCGTAAAGAAAGTACGTATCTGTTCGGGAAACCCTTGTTTGTTCACCTGTATCTGCCGTCCCAGCAGATCGATAAGGCTATCTCCCCGCACGACCAGCGGAGTGTACGGTGCGATAACATCATTGGATTGCGCCAGTGTGGAATTGAGCCACTTGAGACGGGTCATTTTTTCCGGCTGGTCCATGGATATGCCGGCTTCTACATGCACCATGATACGAACCACCTGCCGCTGCCCATCCGCTTCTACCGTCGCTGTCCCATTATAGTCACCCGTCGCTGCATCGGCCGGAACATCCACGCCGCACCACAAGGACTGTACCTGTCTCGCAGGGACATCTACTCTTTTTACAAAAGGAGTCCCATCATAACGCACCCCTCCCGTATTGATACAGCTGATCCGCTCCGCTTCTATCTTTCCACCAGCCGCCCTTGTCAGATCGCTAAAGCTGACCCGCATGTCCTCCAGATCCCTGAAAGCATAAATACCCAGCTGATAAGCATAATATTCACCCCTCCCCGCTACAATGACAAGGCTGATCCGTGCCGGTGACAGTCCCGCCCCCGTCTGTATCCACCGGTAAGGCAGATCATTCCGCATCCGAATGGGATGAACCCTGTCCTCCGGGAATACCCAAAAAGCCTTTCCCTTATTGTGGTTCACGATTGTCTCTGTCTCCTTCGACGTAGCGATCACCTCCATGGGATAAAAACTGTTAAAGGCATCGATGGATTGCTCCACCAGCGCACGACAGCCTGCGGCCTTTCCTATACTGGCCTTTACCTGTTTCATCCATCCCGCCGTCGCCGTAGCATCCGGCTTCCAATACACTCCCTTGGGATAATTGCTCCTTCCCTCATTGCGATAAGGCATATAGTAGATATAATAAAGCCCCTTCCCCGACACGGGCTCGAAGAACACTTCTCCCGACTCCCGGTTGATCACCCCAGTTGTCTTGTTCAAAATGATCTTACCCGTTGCCGAATCCTGCACGATGATCCGCTTACTCTCGGGATGCACATCTCTTCTACGCCAGGGTATGACGACACGGGCCACACTTCCCACCGCATTGCATCGTACGACGATACGATGATTCCCCAATGAGTCCGCATTCCAGCATCCCGGACAGTCGGAATATTGCAGTGCCTGCGCCCGGACAACATGAGCTACAGAAAGTAAAATGATAGAGAAAATAAGCTTTTGCATAATTGAAGATAAGGCAGGAAGAGCATTCTCCTTCATCTCAATTTGCGCAAACGTTTGAGTAAGGTCCCAGGTCGGTTATAAAACACTCAGTAAAAAATCTCCGTTTACATTCAGCTGCTTATGGACGGCTTTTAAAAAATCGACATCCGGCTTTTGTTTTCCATTCATGATCAGGGAAAGCTTGGCATCGCTCACTTTTAATTTACGGGCCAGGTCCTTTTGTTTCAGCTTCATCTCATACATCCTCATTTCTATGATGCCTGCCAATGTCGTGGGAGACTTAACGGGGTACTTGGATTGTTCATATTGCTGTGCTGCAAGAGCCAGCTTCCGTATCTCGGCCAGCTCGGCCTTGGAAACATTGGCGCTGCCCTTTGACATTAGATTGTCAATTCGGCTCATTACATTACCATAATCTGCATTGGTCTGGATTTTCTTTGTAGTAGCCATCTTTAAAAATTTAAATTTCTGTACAATCGATCTTGTCATAATCTTTATGACGCCCCACCCACCGGATGAAGATAGTTCGAACATCAAAAAATATCATCGCCACCAGCCGGTAATTATTACCTCGGATATTGAAAACGTATCGGTCATTTCCTATCGCATCCACAGAGTTGAAGATCTTCTTCATATCGTGGAAATTCCTCCAATCCGCAACAAGCGCAACCCGGTACCAGTTATTCAACGCATCTTCAGCATCGACATGGCCACGATAGAAATCCCGTAGGGTACCGTAACTGATCACCACCATAGGCAAAGGTTTCCACAAAGATACAAATTTTTAGAATTTCTAAAAAATTTTTCTCATATCTAAAAACACTTACCCCAATTATCACCCTCCACCGCAGATGCAATAGCCGCCACTACAGTACCCCTGTAGACAGGACGCATGGTCTGCCGCCCCGACCCGATCACCGGCACAGGCCAATCCCATCCCACCAAAGGAACAGCCCCTCCCCTGCGGGCCTTGAACAACACATCTATCTTGGACGCTTTATCAGGCGCATCGAGGATGACAGCACAACGGAAGACTACCAGCGGAATTCCCGTCTGATACAACACCTCCTCGGCCTGTCCCTTGGTCCGTAAATAATGATTTTTCTCCCCGGAAGAAGCATGGGGATAACTGAGGTAGATTAAACGCCCCGCACGAGCATGCGCAGCGACAACACGTGCCGTCTCCAGGTTCGCCTCTTCATAAAACGCCGCACGCTTCGCATTCAGCTCACCCGACAGATGTACGACCGCCTTCAGAACGGGGATAAGCATCGACCCCGTAGCCGAATTGGCACTGGTGATGACGATCTTCATTTCACCACAATATCCGAAGATTTATATTGATACACGGTTTGTTTTTTTCCTGCCGCCGGCTCCGTCACATGCCCACCTCCAAACTTCGACGCATGTACATCATCCAGCACAATAGCAGGACGATAGTCCTTCTTCTCGCAATTCAACTGCACATTCCTGAATTCGATCTTCTCCGCATGCCGGATATACGCCCCCCATGCCGGCAGCTCCTTGAACATGGAAAAATCAGGATAGGCATTCGCCCGCTCGGGCACTTTGTCCAACTCGTCAAGACCTATCTTCGCAAAGAAAGGATTGCCCCCACCGGCAAATTTTATAGCTACATTTTCCAGCACCACTCCCGAGATCTTCGCATCCGGCATACCCGCAATAACTATAGCAGGGGTAAGGTTCCGGGGCATATCCTCGATGGGTCCCTCATAATCATACCCCACATCCGGCTTGCCCGCGGGCACTTCCGCATACACATTCCGTATCCGTATATTCTCCAGGCGGCCCTTTTTTCCGGAGACCCGCTCGCCGATGCGTAAGTACAAAAAGTTACCAGTATTATACGACTGCAGACTATCCACCAGCACATTCTCCAAAAATCCTCCGTCCACAGCTTCCAGCGCCAGCGCGCTCCGGTACGTATCGAACACGCGGTTATTGATTATCGTAATATTCCGGAACCCTCCATACGACGCCGTGCCGAACTTGATGGCATTGGCGCTGCTCCGGATGGTACAGTTGCGGATCAGTACATTGTTGCAGAATTTGGTTCCATCATGTGACTTCAGACAGACCCCGTCATCATCTGCATCGATATAGGAATTGGTAACGGCCACGCTGTCGCAGTCCACGATATCGATGCCATCGTTATTCCAAAACGCCTTGCTGTCCACATAAATGCTGTCCAGCCGCAGATTCGTACATTGGTCATAGGTCTCCACCCAGCTGGCGGAATTGCGGATGGTGACCCCACGCAGCAATACATTGCGACAGTTCCGGAAATTGATGATCATCGCCCGTATATCCGCTTCGGGACGATCGTTACGAAAAAGGTCCTTCACCAGCCCCTTGTGTATATTCGCCGTCACATTGGCCGCCAGCGCCCTGCCCTGCCCATCGATCACCCCCTTGCCGGTAATGGCCACATCATGCTGGTCATAGGCAAATATCAACGCGGTAAAAATTTTCTTGTCATAGTCGAAAGGATTGAGCGAGCCCACCAGCACAGCCCCTTCTTCCAGCTGCAACGTAATATTCGATTTCAGATGAATGGAACCCGTAAGGTACCTGCCGACATGAAACACCAGCCTCCCGCCGCCGTTCTGGCTGATATAGTCGATGGCAAATTGGATAGACCGCGTGTTCAATGTCGAACCATCTCCACGAATGCCAAATAACGAGGCCGGATAATCTTTGGCAGCCAGCAACATCGACTGCAATATCAGCGTCCCCAAAAGAATGTATTTCTTCATAATTAGTAGGTTGTCACCGGACCGATCAACCCCATGGATTGTATCGGCTGGTCCTTTCTTTTTTCATTGGTCCAATATTGCGCAACAGGATTGTCCTTTAGCGTCTTCATGTAATTCCCCATGGAGGTCGCCACCTTCACCTCCAGCACATTTCGCCCCGCTTGTACCACGCCCCCCACAGGAAAGATACGACGACCATACCATTGCACCCCAAGCGCCCTCCCATTCAGCACCACTTCGCTCACCCCCATCACCTTACCCAGGTTCAGCCAGGCAGGCAGCGCCCCGCCGTCGGCAGTAAATTCCATCCGGTACGTTACCACCCCTGAAAAAGCCACCCACTCCGGCATGTCCTTCAGATCTTTTAACACCTCCAGCGTCGCCGTCCTGACCGACCCATCGATATGCCGGAACTCCGCCGTCCAACTGCCCGCCAAAGTCTGCCCGGCGCCGGCAACAGCCTCCACAGGCGCCGGCCGGTAGGCCGCACCCCGTTTTTCATGATCAAACACGATCAACCTCGACTCCGCCGGCCCCAGATCCAGCTCGATCCTCTCCCCACCCGACGCTATCTTCCAACGCTGCCCTGTATCCGCATCCCATACCCATGCCTGACGCCCCCGGACCATATCCTTATCCACCGTCAAATTCATACGATGCCCCTTGTCCACATTGGAATTGATAAAAAGCAATATCTCCGTCTTCCCTCCCTGGTAACGCACCTGCGTCACAAAGGGATCGGGATTGTCAATAGCAACATAAGGCGTTATGCCATATTTCTGCTGTATATCCTTATACCACAACATCCACCCCTTCTCCGG
>DASZWE010000337.1:0-4136 GCA_035546735.1 Puia sp. | reverse complement strand
CTTTATACCATTGCGTCGTTTTATCCGCCCAGTTTATTTTCCCGAACAGGACGATGTGCACCCCCAGTGCCTGTATCTTTTGTATGGCATCATGCAATTCCTGCCATGTTCCCAGGTGCGGGTCAAAATCCTGCGAAGGGTCGTTGCCATCCTGCCCCAGCTTATTCCATCCCACCAGCTGAATGCCCGTAACGCCATTGTCCGCGCATTCCTTTCCGTATTTGTACAGATCCCTGAATGGAACACGCCAATCCTGTTCAGGAGAATTGATCTGCAATTGCAGCCATGAATTGACGCCTTTTACCCAATCGGGGATATGCATTTTTTTAAACCATGTTCTTCTCCATGCTTTGTAGATATCCACGCCCGCCTGCCAATCGCCCTTGTAAGGCGCGAACACGATGGGTATCAGGCTGGTGGTCGAATGGGGCGCGGCAAATAAAAAATGGCACAAACGAAAATCTATATTCACCGGGATACCAGATACCTCATCCGTTGGAGGTATCGATGAATTTACTGAATTGACGTTCGCGGGGTGTTGCTCCAACGTGTATTCTACATAATATCTTTGATCAGCCTCCTGCAATCCTACATATAATCCCTGGCCGGCGGATGATTGGAGCAGGCAATATAAGCTATGATTCGAACCCTTTGTCTTTGTTGGATTGAATACGCCCCAATATCCTTTACGATTATCGAAGTTTGGATAAATATCTTCAGATTCCAAACCGCCGTACCACATGGTACGCATCGCCAGGGAAACATTCTTCGATGGTGAATTCAAGTCGCCCAGGTAAGGATATTCGACTGTCTCCACGGTGACATCGGAATTGTTGATCAGTTTGCTGCTGAAGGAAAGTTTCCCGTCAACCAGGCTAACCGTCGCATCGAACGTCAAGGGCAATACACCACCATTTTCGCTTTGCAGATTGGTCCACTCGAAATGGATCTCATGGTCTGAAACTTTATTAACAACCGCGTGCTGCTTATTTCCGTAAATGTAATTAAACCGCCGGTCGGCCAAAGGAGCATGCATCCTGAATGAAATGCCCAATGAAGCCCTTCTGTCTATCACCCAGCCCGTCTCCAGGTCTTCGAGCCTTATGATAGCTCCCGTTTCGTCATTGAAGACTACTTTTAATTTTCCATCCTTAAGCTCGATGTCCGAAGCCTTTGCACTGCAGGTGAACAGTGATGATAATATCGTAAATCCGATGATCATCCCTGCGTATATTTTCCTTTTTGTCGTCTCCATACAAAATGTTTTGTGATGAGTGTTACTTAGTTCTTTCCATAGATCTCCACATCCCCTATCCTTGCCAGACCGTCTTTTCCCGGCTCGATGATCCTTATCCGGACATACCGGGCCTTTACAGGCTGTATATCTGAATCACTGACGCTGGCCGTGTTATTCAGGCAGGTACTTACTGTTTTCCATTCCCTGTCATCGTTGCTTATTTCAACCCTGAAAGATCTCGTGTTGAAGGAAGCGGCCATTCCGGCGGCTCCCGCGTGCCTTATTACATACCGGCCGATCAGATATTCCCTTTTGAGATCGAATTTTACCCATTGCCGGCCTTTGCGGGAAGCAACCCATTGATGGCCCACAGACGGACTGCCATCGGCCAGCGCACTACAATTCGCTCCTCCATCGGAGGTTGTAACTGTCCTGTCGGGCAGCAAACAAAGATTGAAATAGTGGTGATTTGCCTCGTCGAACAAATTAAAAAAATGATCGCCGCGGCACACGACAATATTGCCGGGAGAAAGAGAATCCAGGCGTTCCTTCAATGCAACGAGGTTCTCCGCGGTCATCCGCCAGGACACGCCCTGTGAGGTCAGGAATATGGGTTTTGTACCGTCAAATTTCCGGATGGTATCCCGCCATTTTTTATAGATCTGGTCTGTGCTGCTCGTATATCCCGGAAGATTAGGGATAAAAGGCATCCTGTCCTCTTTTACAAAAGTCTTTAGCCGTAGTCCGCGCTCCCAGTCCTCCCTGGTGCAGCCGTATAAATAGCGGCAATTTTTTGCGTAAATATCCATCTGCCCTTCCTTGACATCGTCCCATATCGTGATCATTCGCAGTCCGCTGCGCTCCAGGACAGGCTGGGAAAAACGGGTATAGCAGCCTAAGATCGAGTCGTTCTGTAAATTAAACCGTTTTCTGAACACATCATAGATCAATGCATATCCTACGCCCGACGGGCCTGAGGCAAAACAGTCATTGTCAGTGGCTGTTTTATAATAGTAATTCAGTATCTGCGGGCATACGTCGACAAGGGCGGGGCTTATCGTCCAGTTGATAGGAATGACGCCCCTGCTCTTATCCCTCCACAATTTGGCCAGCGCATGCTGGCAATATTGTATGTTATCCCCATCGCTTAAAAAGAAAGTCACGTAGATCTTATTTTCCAGCCTGGGCATATGGGGGGCAACAGGCAACTGGATATTTGGCGATTGCCCGGCAAAAAGGGTAGCATTCTCAAAAAAGTCCGCAGCAATGGTAGCAATGCCGTATTTCGTCCCAAGCCCCACGCCGCTGCGCTCTTCGGGCCACCACCCCATGATAAAGCTCCTGCCCCCGGGCATATCCTTAAGAAATTTATCGGCAAGAGCGGAGTCCTCTTTCTTCCGGATATCCAGCCATATTACAGCTGACCTCGTAGCCACGGCAAGATCCCTGATAAAATTGGAACAATTGGGCGAAAGGCTTATATACAGCCGCTTGTTACAATCTTTCCAGTAATTTTTGTACATATATTCATAGACCTCCAGCGGTGTAGAGAATGACAGGTCTCTAAGGTCTGTAACTACAGGAGGAAGAACAACGCCTTGCTTTTGCAGCTTTTCATATAAAGAATCCTCTATGGGCACGGCGTTCCTGATACCGCATATCGTCGTGGCCAGGTTGATGAAATGGATATTTTGACCTCCCTTGTACAGGACCACTCCGGAGACTTCGTTCCTGTATTTATCGAGCAGGTCCCAGGGCGAAGTGACCTTATTCACTTTCAGGTCACAGTTCCGTATCCAAAAATCCTTCCCTTCTCCCCCTTTATCTGTCAGCATTATACGCGGTCTGACCTTATTTACCAATCCCTGCAGAACAGTAAACAATAATCTTTCCGGGGCGCGCAGCTGCCATTCACCCAGGTCCAAAAGATCGACCGGGTCGGCCGGCGTGGCAAATTGGGGAACTATTCTACCTTGGGGCCACATCATGCCCTTATCGAAACTATCCTGGCTCAAACCAGGCATCGAAACCAGGAAAGCTAAAAAATATATTGGCAAATATTTATAGAACATCCGCTATTTAATTGTCACCTGCTGAATAGAAGTATAATTAAAGGGCGTTCCTACCACAGGTAAGGAAGTATTGGTATATGCACCTACCCTTGCCCACCACGTTCTGCCCGATGTCGGGGGTATCTTCCCAATTGACTTTACAATGTAATTACCACCAAAAGAAAAAACATTGGGCGTAACGACACCATTCAATACAATGGTCTCATTTGCAGGGAAACTATTTTTAATAGTTGTATAACGGCCATCATAACTGGCGTTCCCGGGGTAAGCCGTGTTCCCTGTTATATAAAAATTGATATTTGTAATTTTCCCGTTGTTGTATAAGGGATTGGCCGTACCACGGCTCACCGTGACAGTGGCAGAAATGGAGCTATCGGAGGGATTGTACACGGGAGGCGTGACCCATTGCAGCTCCAGGATAGGAGATACTGTATAATCCTGTTTTACAAGCCCCTGGATCGTAAGGCTCCGTGTAGAATCGATCACAGACGGCCATTGCGGCGCCATGGGAACAAAGGGGCCGACAATATTTACATTATAAAAGCCTTTAAATAACCTTGCATTGTAGAAATAGCCGGTATCATTTGCATAGAAATCAGGGTTGGGTGTTGGGCGTGTAGCTGTCCAGCTCAATTCCAATACCTGGATCCGGGCCTCGTTTTGATCCATCTGGAGCGGCTTACCCGTCACCGAGTCATAAATGGTTCCATAAAAGGTCTCACCGGGAGCCGCGTAGTTATCCGCCTTGACACAGGAAGTATAGGTTCCGGCAGTGAGCAGGACAGTTATTATAGCTATAAAGGTTGAATACTTATTTTTATTTCGCA